>JBMYWE010000041.1:0-7542 GCA_049607125.1 Granulosicoccaceae bacterium
TCTGGTTGGCGCGGCGTTGGCCCGGCCGCTTGCGCCCGGGTGTGAATTTCGGCGCCTCGGCGCTGGCACGCCGACGCGGCGCGGGTACTTTGCAAGTCAGCGCCTTTGGATTGGGCCTGCTGGCACTGTTGCTGTTGTCGGTGGTGGGAGGCGACTTACTCGAGAACTGGCAACGCGAGCTGCCCGACGACGCGCCGAACATGTTTTTGATCAACATCCAACCCGAACAACGCGACGGCATTGAGCAACGGCTGCAGGCGGCTTCCACTGAAACCGTTGACCTCTACCCCATGAGTCGCGGCCGACTGGTTCGCATCAACGATACCGAGGTAGACCCGGAAGCCTATGAAGACGGGCGCGTGCGTCGCTTGGCCCAGCGCGAGTGGAACATCTCCTCATTGGCTGAAGCACGTGAAGACAATCCGATTGTCGCGGGGCAGTGGTGGGACAGCTCACAGCTCGATCAATCTCTGTTTTCCGTGGAGCGCGACATTGCCCGAGACATGGGCATCTCAATCGGTGACACACTTACCTATCGCATCGCCGGCGAGGATTACAGCGGTCGCGTGAGCAGCTTTCGCGAAGTCACCTGGGACAGCTTTAAACCCAATTTCTTTTTAGTGGCCACCCCCGGGTGGCAGCAGGCCCTGCCGCGTACCTACATGACCAGCTTGCGTTTGCCCGAGCGGGGGCAGGGTGAGTTGATCGCCTCTCTGGTACGCGAATTTCCCGGTATCACCGCATTGGACGTGCGCGCCATGATCGCCCAGATCGGCGGCCTGCTCGACAGTGGCTCTGCCGCCGTGCGCTACACCTTGGTTTTTACTCTGTTGGCAGGCGTGGTGGTCTTGATTGCCGCTGTGCAGGCCAGCGCCAAGGAGCGCCGTCGCGAGGCCGCCCTGCAGCGCGCCATGGGCGCAACTCGCTCGGAAGTGCGTTCGGCGCTGCTGGCTGAGTTCGCAGCATTAGGGGCGTTGGCGGGTTTTCTCTCTGCCTTGGTAGCCGTGGTGGTGGGGCAATTGGTGTCGCGTTTTATCTTCGATGTCAGCCTGCCCTTAAACTGGCCCATGCTGCTGATAGCACCGGTGGTGTCGGCCACGGGTGTTGCAATGGCGGGATGGTTGGCCGCCCGACATGTATTGCACACGCCACCGGTTCGTGTGCTCAGCAGCGAAGTTTGATCGAAATTCGCGATGCGCTGATGCTTATCGCGGCTACCCGTTGGGGTGTATCCGAGCATAAGGGCGTGAGCCCGCATCTCGGGTGTACTCTAACAGGGGGTGTTCTAGGTGCGGCCTGCGGTATACTGTGAGGCTTAACCAGAGCAGAGGGTGCGATGAAACACGCACTACTAGTTGAAGATTCGCAAGTATCTGATTTTGCAGGCGCGGAGGTCTCTCTGTGTCAGTCTCTGCCCGACCCAACTGCCATGCGCCGCGCGCTTGATGCAGCGTGGGTTTGCCACACCTCTAGCTCCCCCAGCGCCAGTCCCGTTATCGCCGCAATTATGTTGCATCAGCTCGGTGCAGACGAGGAGACTCGCTTGGCTGCGTTGCTGGCACCCGGTGAAGACGACGGCGGGTTGACGCTAGAGCAAGTCCGCGCCGACTTTGGCGAAACCGTGGCCAAATTGGTGCACAACGTGCGCTGGATGCGCAGCTTCGGCGAGGCTGCGGGCCTGCCTAAGCTCGGCGGCAGTCCTCACCGCGCTGAGCGCGTGCGCCGCATGTTACTCACCACCGTCGAAGACGTGCGCGCCGTGCTGGTGAAACTGGTGTATCAGTTACGTCGCCTGCAACTGATCAAAGGCGAGCCCAAAGACGTGTGCGAGCGCGTCGCTCAAGAAACCCTAGATATCTACGCCCCCTTGGCCAACCGTCTCGGCGTTGCCACGCTAAAGTGGGAGCTCGAAGACTTGGCCTTTCGCGAGCGTGAGCCCGAATCCTACAAACGCATTGCCAAAGCGCTCGAAGAGCGCCGCGCCGACCGCGAGGCCTATATCGCGGCCTTTGTGGCGCGCCTGCGCAGCTTGCTTGAGGCCGACGGATTCCTAGACTGCCAAGTGTTTGGTCGGCCCAAACACATTTACAGCATCTGGAAAAAAATGCGTCGCAAGCGGGTGGAGTTCGAAGATCTCTTCGACGTGCGCGCGGTGCGGGTGTTGGTCGGCAGTGTGCGCGACTGCTACGCCGTGCTGGGTTTGGTGCACAACACCTGGACGCCCATCCCCAGCGAGTTTGACGACTACATCGCCAATCCCAAAGACAACGGCTATCAGTCTCTGCACACGGCAGTATTTGGTGACGGCGGGCGCCCTGTAGAAATACAAGTGCGTACATCAGCCATGGATCAAGACGCCGAGTTGGGTGTGGCAGCGCACTGGCACTACAAAGAGGGCGGCGCCTTTGATCGACGCCTGCAAGAGAGCATCAACCAACTGCGCCAACTGCTCGAAGGCGGCGACGAGGCCGACTCGGAGCAGGAAAACGAAGCGGTGGCCAACGAGGCCCTGCGAGATCGGGTGTATGTGTTTACCCCCAACGGCGATGTGATGGACTTGCCTGCCGGGGCGACTCCGCTCGATTTCGCCTACGCGGTACACACCGAGGTGGGTCATCGTTGCCGGGGGGCCAAAGTCAATGGCGCGATCGTGCAGCTCAATCGCGTGCTGCGTACCGGCGAACAGGTAGAAATACTCACCGCCCGAGAGCCTCGCCCCAGTCGCAACTGGTTGGTGCGCGACTTGGGTTATCTTTCTAGCGCTCGTGCCAAGGCCAAGGTTCGCGCTTGGTTCAATGTTCAAGACCTCGATCAAAACCTCAGCGAGGGCCGCACTCTGATCGAGCACGAATTGCGTCGACTGGGCTTGCGTGAGTTATCGCTGGGCACACTGGCCGAGTCCATGCAGTTAGAAAGCCCCGATGCCATGTGCCTGGCACTGGCCAGAGGACGCTTGAGCATTGGCCAGATATCGCGCTCGGCGGAGCAACTGCGACGCGACCGTCGCCAGAGCACTGAGCTTGTACCCGAATCTAAACCCAGTGTGCCCAAATCCACCGGTGACAGCGGTATCAGTGTCCGCGGGGTGGGGCAATTATTAACAAGGCTGGCCCCTTGCTGTAACCCCGTGCCCTACGATTCCATTGTCGGCTTTATTACGCGCGGCAAAGGCGTCACCGTTCACCGCACCGACTGCAGTAATATCATCAATCTCAGTGCGGCCGAGCTGCCGCGCTTGGTAGAAGTGGAGTGGGGTCAAGAGGGCAGTGCGCTCTATTCGGTGGACTTGCGGGTAGAGGCCTATGAACGACCGGGCCTGCTGCGCGATGTGTCGAGCCTGCTAACCCATGAGGGTGTCAATATACAAGCCCTGCAGCTCGATGTGAAAACCGAAGACCACGTCGCCTGCATGGCGGTGACGGTTGAAGTCAGCGACGGGGCTCAACTGGCGCGGGTGATCAGTCGATTGGGGCAGTTGCCCAACGTTTTTGATGTGCAGCGCGAACACCAATAAAGGCTGAATAACCTCCGATGCTAAAAAAAGAACGTGCGGCCTACGTCGCCAAGCGCCTGCAAGAGATTTACCCCGATCCGCCGATCCCCCTGGATCACAGCAACAACTACACCTTGTTAGTGGCTGTGCTGTTGTCGGCGCAGTGCACCGATGAGCGTGTCAACAAAGTTACCCCTGCGCTGTTTGCTCACGCCGACAACGCCACCGATATGTGCGACGTGGACGAGCAAGTGATCCTCGATATCGTCAAACCCTGTGGGCTGGCGCCGCGCAAGGGCAAGGCCATCGCCGGGCTCTCCCGTATTCTGGTGGCCGAGCACGGCGGCGAAGTGCCCGAAGATTGGGACGCGCTGGAGGCCTTGCCCGGTGTGGGCCACAAAACCGCGTCGGTGGTGATGAGCCAAGGCTTTGGTCTACCCGCCGTGCCGGTGGACACACACGTACATCGTCTGGCGCAACGTTGGGGGCTGACCAACGGCGCAAGTGTCGTGCAGACAGAGCGCGACTTTAAAAAATTGTTTCCGCCAGAGCTATGGAACGATTTGCACCTGCAATTTATTATGTACGGCCGCGAGTATTGCACCGCACGTGGCTGCGACGGCCGAGTCTGTGAAATCTGCAGCACCTGTTACCCTAACCGGAAAAAACCCTTCGTCGCCAAAAAGCCCTGAAATCCAATGGGGCTATGCAGCGACCTCACCGTGAACTACCAAGTGAGTTTAGAGCCGTGGAACGATGGTTTGCCCAAGCGACTGACGAAGAACTTGTCGGACTTTTTCAGGAGTCACGTCGTTGTTCTCCTGACCGCGCCTTAGTTGAAGACGCCATTTATCGGGTAAGTGACAACTGCTCTGCCGATTTGTTTGCCGAGCCGCACTCGGCACTACATGAAGTGATCTCAGTGATGCAAAAGCTAGGCTTAGATCCGGCGCATCCACCCGCGTGTTATCGCGAGGCGCAGAGCTGGATGGCGGCCGACGGCTTGGACGACCCCCGCTTGCAAAACTTAGAGTCACTCGCCTTTGTCACTATTGACAACCCCGATTCGCGTGACCTCGATCAAGCGATTTATCTGGAGCGAGGTGCGAAGGGCATTCGCGTGCTCTACGCGCTGGCTGATGCCGCTTACTATATTCGCCCAGGCTCGGCTCTATTTGACGAAGCTCTCAAGCGCGGTGTCACCTACTATGCGCCGGGCTTTGCGGCCCCCATGTTGCCGCCAGAACTCAGCGAGGGGCTTGTCTCCCTCAACCCCGATGTTCTCCGGCGGGCGCTGGTATTTGATATGCAGCTCGACCGTGAAGGCGAGACATGCCGCGCCTCGGTGTATCAGGCGCGCATTCGCAGCCGATCTAAGTTGAGTTATCAAGGAGTACAAGCATGGCTAGACGCTCGAGCGGCTGATCAGCCTCACGAATGGGATGGCCTCAACTTCGCCCAGAGTTTGGCGCTGTTGCCCGAGCTGGGGCAGCAGCGCATGGCGCTAGCACGCGAGCGCAACGTGGTGGAGCACAATCGACGCGAGGCGCAGATGAGCATCAACCCAGACGACGACAGCGCCTTTGTGCTGCGCATGCGCGATCGCAACGACGTCGAGCGCTACAATGAGCAGGTCTCGCTGTTGTGCAATATGGTCGGCGCGCAAATGCTACTGCGTCTAGAACACAACGAAGACATGCACGCGGTTTTTCGCGTGCACATGCCCCCGCTGGAAGATCGCCTGAGCGAGCTGCGCAAAGCGCTTGACACCCTGTGCGAACTACACCAATTGCCAGCGCTGTGGCGCTGGGATGGCAAGCAGCCTATCGCTGACTACCTCGACGCGCTACCCGAGCAGCCTGCACATTTGCGGCAAGTCTTCGAGCGGCAAATTATGCTGATTAACCACGCCTCAGAGTTCTCGGCTGAGCCCGGACCGCACCATGCCTTAGGGGTGGATGGCTACGCGCGGTTCTCCTCTCCCATGCGCGAAATCGCGGGCATTTTTACCCACAAAGAGCTACTGGAAGCGCAAGGTGTGTTGACGCCGCAGCCTCGCGCTAATGACGAGCAGCTGCGCCAGCAGGTGATCTCGGTCGCCAATCAGGCCAAGCGCACGCAGCGCAAGTTGGAAAAGAGCTTTCAGCTCAAGATAGTCGAACAGTTTTTAAACCACGACCTCGAGCTGCCCGAGCTGCAACGTCCGGTGCGACAAGCCACGGTGATGGGCATGCGTGGCACGCGCATATATTTGGCGGTGGAGGGCTTTGCCCTGGACCTGAAAATTTACGCCGCTGACCTCGAACGTCGCTGGAACTGCAAATACACCGTTACCGACACACGAGCCACGCCGGATGACGAGGCGGCACCCGCTCTTGCCATTGGAGATTCGGTGCAGCTGCGTACCGCCCGATGGGATGACCGCCGCTCCCGCTTTATTTTGGACATACTGCCCACACGGCTGTAAATTCGCTTCTTTGGACCGAGTGGCAGCGTATACTGGCACAAACCTTTCTCCGAGCGCGGCGTGTCCAATAATTCTTCACCTGTCACCGATTCGACCGCCTTTGCCATGGTCTGTCTGGCAACCGCCAGCTTGGCTTTTAAAGGCATATTTGCCAAGCTCGCATTGCAAGCGGGGTTGACGGTCGCCGCTGTGTTGTTGTTCCGAGCACTGTTTGCAACGCCTTTGTTTGCCTTAGTTATGCGGTGGCGCAATGGCAAGCGATCCGTATCCAGCCCGAATCGACGTGATGTTTGGCTGGCGATTGCCTGCGGCAATTTGTTCACCCTTGCCACCGCGCTCGATATCTACGCACTGAGCATCATGGATGTGGGTGTTTCCCGTGCGATCTTGTTTACCTTTCCCCTGTTTGTGCAGCTGCTGGGCATGCTGCACCAGCGGCGTCGCCCGCAACGGCGTGAGCTACTCACCTTTGCCGTCGCCTATAGTGGTCTGTTGCTGATGCTGGGGGTATTTGAAGTCAACGAATCGCGCTTGCCGCCGGTAGGCGTACTGTGTGTGTTTGGCTCGGCGGCATCCTACGGGGCGTATTTGTACTATGGTCGAAACCTCAGCCTCAGGCTCGGTGCCGACCGTTTTAATTTCTTGTCCAACAGCTCCACCTTGTTGGTTTTTTTGTTCGCTGCACCTTTTTTTGCCACCTCAGCTGACCTGAGTTTTAGCTGGGATGGCATGGTGTGGATCGCTGGCCTGGTGGTGATATCGACAGTTATCCCGTTTTTGTTGCTGTTTGAGGGTATGCGCACCATTGAAGCGGCACAGGCCACCTTGATCAGCCTCGCCAGTCCAGTGATTTCCCTGAGCTTCGCCGCCTACCTCTTTGACGAGCGAGTGAGCGGTCTGCAAATGGTGGGTTTTGTTTTGGTGTTGCTGGGTGTGTCATTGCTCAAGTTGCCCTTGCCCAAGTTCTTGCTTCGCGGTTAACTGGACTTCAACTAGCGCGCGATGTCGTGCCGAGTTCTTGCCCTGCCGCAGGTGATGGCGTGGTTGGAAACGGCTGGGCTAATCCGGCGTATAGTTGTTTGGCATGAGCGGCTATTGTGCAGTCTATTAGGTACACCCAAGGAGAATCATCCATGACACTGCAACAACGTTGTGAACAGTTCCACTCACTGCATCAACCCAACAATCCGTTGGTGCTTTACAACATTTGGGATGCGGCTTCGGCCAAAACTATCGAAGCGGCGGGTGCGCAGGCATTGGCCACCGGTAGCTGGTCGGTGGCGGGGGCGCAAGGCTATGCCGATGGAGAAGCCTTGCCTCTGGATTTTCTCATTCAATTGGTAGAGCGCATCGTGGCGAGTGTCAGTTTGCCGCTCAGCGTAGACTTTGAAGGCGGTTACGCGGTGGCTCCCGATGCCGTGGCTGAAAATGTCGCCAAACTTATCGCGGTGGGTGTGGTGGGCGTTAACCTTGAAGATCAACGCATTGGAGAGGGCAGTTTGTACTCCCTTGAGGAGCAAACTCGGCGCCTTGCCGCCATACGCGCCGAAGCTGATCGCTCCAGCGAAAAGTGGTTTATTAA
>JBMYWE010000041.1:7552-10860 GCA_049607125.1 Granulosicoccaceae bacterium
TTGATCCGACTCTATGTCGGTGGGATTCCCTGGCAACGCGAGGCCTACCAGACGTGGCAACTCAGCGAGGTCACCGCCGACCTGAGGCGATTGAGCGAGGGTTGGCATATTCACAGGCGGGAGGCACTGGGTACTTTGTGCCAGGACTACGCGACCTCGCCTTAATAGCGGATATATGTGCGGCGGTACCTCTGCCGGTCAACGCCATGGCGGTGGGTACCCGTCCTAATTTGGCGCAACTCGCCGCTGCAGGGGTGGGCCGAATCAGCCATGGTCCAGGGCCTTTTAGAAGTGCCTGCCATGACCTCGGCGAGCGTTACAAAAAAGATGTGCTGTTGCGTTAGCTTATTTGCCAGCGGTGATGTGACCCGCATGAACGGTTCGAGCAGGTTATCAGCAAAAAACGGTTGCTGTTCGTAGGTGTGCTTAGTGTTTCTGCGCGGGCGCTTGTCGGTCGAGGGCCTCAACTGGTTTTTTGGGCGGCACTATAGCGGCACTCGCCGCCTACCCACGTTTGTTGTAGCACCAGTTCGCTATCGATCAACACAAAATCTGCGCGATGGCCTTCGCGCAAGTGGCCGCGTTCGTGGTCTACCGCCAAAAATTCGGCCGGGTATTGGCTGGCCATGCGCAGGGCTTCTTCCAGTGGGATACCCAGCGTGGTGACACAGTTGCGAACCGCTGAGATCATATCCAGCGCAGAACCGGCGAGGGTGCCGTCGGCAGTGGCGCAGCGTCCGTCTTTCTCATAGATGGTCTGGCCGTAGAGTTCAAAGCTGTGGTGCTCGCTGCCGACCGTGGCCATGGCATCGGATACCAGTAGGGTTTTGCCGCGTGCTTTGGCCGCGATGGAGAGCTTGGCGGTGGTGGGGTGGAGATGAAAGCCGTCGATGATAATGCCCATATAGCTTTGCGTGTCTTCCAGTGCGGCGCCCACCACGCCTGGTTCGCGGCTGGTGAGAGGCGCCATGGCATTGTGCAGATGGGTAAAGCAACTCAGGCCAGCATCAAGAGCAGCCCGAATCTGGTCGTAACTCGCGGCCGTGTGACCGGCACTGACGCGAATGCCCCGTCTACTCAAGTTGGCAATCAACCCCTCGGGGGCGTGTTCAGGGGCCAGGGTGATCAAATAGTGTCGCGCGGGCAGGCGTGAGAGCAGGGCCTCTGTGTGCGAATTGAAAGGACGTATCTTCTCGGCGTCGTGCACACCCTTGCGTTGAACTGACAGATGCGGCCCTTCCAGATGGATCCCCAGTATTTCTGGCAAGGTGCCCAAGGTAGCGGTTACCGCATCGACGGCCTGTGCCATCACTTCGTCGTCATCGGTGATCAGGGTGGGCAACATGCCTGTGGTACCGCCGCTCCAATGCCCCTCTCTGATGGTGTGCAAACTGCGTGCGTTGGGCGACTGATTGAACATCACACCGCCGCCGCCGTTGACCTGTGTGTCTATAAATCCGGGGGCCAATATCTTGCCTTGGCAGTCGTATTGTTTTATCTGGTGGTCAAGCTGCGCCGCTGGGCGCAGTGAGGCAATGAGTCCATTGTCGACCACCATGGCAAAATCATCTCGCCAGGCCTGCTCGACATAGGCGCGGAAGTTTGTCAGGGCCAGTTTGTTCATAGCGTTTTGGTCACTTTGGCAATATGGGCTGGGGCGTCTGGGTTAAAACCTCGTAGCCACGACAGTTGCTCGATCATTAAGTAGGCACTCTGAGCTTGCAGCATCAGCGTACTCCAAGGAGAAAGGCCGGTCGCTGTTTTTAGAGGGGTGCAATGGTCGCGGCTACGAGGGGATGCCAACAGGACCGGGGCGCCAGCAGCGAGCAGACGTGCAATCGTTTCATCAATACTCTCGCTGCCGTCATCAGCCTGATCGAAAATCAACACCGGCAGCTCGGGGCCAACCATGGCCAGAGGCCCGTGCAATACCTCGGCGGCACTGAAAGACTCGGCATGCAGGCCGCAAGTTTCTTTAAATTTGAGTGCTGCTTCATTGGCTAAACCCAGCCCGGGGCCTCGCCCAAGCACCAACATATTGCGCGTGTGTATAAGCTGTTGCGAAGCCTCGGGCCATTGGCTCTGCTGGGCTTGCAATAGCTGCCCGGGCAGATTATCAATGTCCGATTGCAGTGTTTCGGAGGCGGTCCAGCGCGCCAGTAACTGCATGGCGGCATAGAGTGTCGCCAGCCAGGACTTGGTGGCGGCAACAGAGTTTTCTTTACCCGCGCACGAGAGGCGTACTGCCGTCTTGATTGATCAGACCCACTGTCAAAGCGCCAGACGCGCGAGCGGCCTGCGCGTATTCAACCAAATCGGGGCTCTGTCCCGACTGCGAGATCAGTATCACCAAACTGTTGTCGAGTTGCGTATTGCCACCGTAGACCGAGTGAGTAGACGGTGTGGCCGAGCTGCTGGGAATGCCAAGCGCGGTCTCGAACATATAGCGGATAAAAACCCCGGCGTGATCCGAGCTACCGCGCCCGCAGGTAATCAACAGGCGAGGTGGGTGTTGCCTGAGTTTACTGACCAATGGTTCGAGCAGAGGTTGTAAGTGGCTCGTCTGGTGCAGCAGGCGGTTCGAGGATTCCAGTGTTTCGCTGCGCATCAGTGACTGATCGAGGGTTTGCATACACGGCTCCGGGTGAGCGTTTGCGGTTAAGTCGTGCTGGCCGGTGCTTCCACCGCCAATTCGGAGACAAAGTCGTAGCTGTCGCCACGGTAGTAAGAGCGGGTGAACTCCACCGGCGAGCCGTCGGCAAGGGTGGAGTGACGCTCTATATAAAGTACCGGGCTGCCGGGTTCTACCCGCAAAAAAGTCGCTTGCTCGGCATCACAGGCCACGGCTCGCAGGCGCTGTGTCGCGCGAACCGGTCGGTTGTTTTGCTGATCTAGATATTCGTACAAAGAGCCATTGAGCTGCTCGGGTTGCGGGAGCAGGGCCCGCGGCAAAACCGCGAGTTCTAGGGCGAGAGCTTGTTCGTTGGCGGTACGCAAGCGATACAAGCGCGATACCGGTGCTCTTTCGGGGAGTTTGAGTGCTTTGCTCTCGACATCACTGGCCTCTCCTATACTACGATCCAGCCACAATATGCCGGAGTGTAGGTTCCGGCTCTTGATATCTTCGCTAAAGCTAGTGAGGTTTTTGAGCGGCTGTTCCAAGCGGTGGGCGACAAAGGTGCCCGCGCCTTGGCGCTGTACCAACAGGCCTTCGGCGGCGAGCTTTTGTATGGCTTTGCGCACCGTTACGCGCGATACGCTCAGTGCGTTTGCCAATTCCCGCTCGCTCGGCAGTGCTTGCTCGGCGT
>JBMYWE010000042.1:0-2941 GCA_049607125.1 Granulosicoccaceae bacterium
CTAGCCGCCAATCACCCTCTTTGCTGCGCAGCACATCCAGGTGCAAACCATCGACTTCAACGTCGTCGATAATCACTTGGCCAAACAACAGCATTTTAAAGACGTTGGCACTGAATTGAGCTTTTTTCAGCGAGGCGGGAATTTCGCCGTCTTCTCCGCGCACGCGCAGACCCGCCAATTGCAAGCGCGGCCCCCAACGACTCCAGACCAAAGTCATGTCGTCGCTGACGACCTCAATGCCCGAGGCTTCCGAGATGGTCTGCAGCAGTTCAGTGCGGTGGGTCTCCACGTATACGGGCGCCCACCAGCGCCCCATACTGACGCCAAAACACACCAAAATAAGCGCGAAAAAAACCAACCACATTGCCACCGAGCCGCTGGCTTGGGCAGCTTTTTTAACCGGCACACGCTTCATGTGCTCGGGCACTCGACGCATGTGCTCCGGCATGCGGCGCACATGCTCGGGCACACGCTTCATATGGCGACTAACCCGAGTTGACTTGTTGCGAGGTTCGCTCACACGAGTACCACGTCATATTGCTCGCGGGTATAGATGGGCTCGCCTTGTAGTCGTATCGGCACGGCGACAAAGGCTTCGAGCTCTGCCAAGTAATCCGAGAAATCATCGAGAAAGAGGTCAACCACATCCTGCGATGCCAAGACGGTGAGTGAGCTGACATCAAACTGTCGTACTTGGCGGATGATATCGCGCGAGATCTCGTAGCACAGCGACTCAGCTGTCTTAACTTTGCCTCGTCCCTCGCAGCTCGGACAGGCCTCACACAGTAGGTCTTCCAAGCTCTCGCGGGTGCGCTTGCGCGTCATTTCCACCAAACCCAGTTGCGAGACGGAGCAGACTTGCGTTTTAGCATGATCGCGAGCGAGGGATTTTTCCAGCGCACGCAACACTTGACGCTTGTGCTCTTCATCGATCATGTCGATGAAGTCGATAATAATAATGCCACCCAAGTTGCGCAGACGCAGTTGCCGTGCAAGCGATTGCGCCGCTTCAAGGTTGGTCTTGAAGATGGTCTCTTCCAGATTGCGGTGACCAACAAAACCACCCGTGTTGACGTCCACGGTGGTCATGGATTCGGTTTGATCAATAATCAAGTAGCCGCCGGATTTGAGCGGTACCTTGGTGTTTAAGGCGCGCTGGATTTCGTCTTCGACATTGTAGATGTCGAATATCGGGCGCTCTCCTGGGTAGTGCTCCAGAAGTTCGAGTTGTTCGGGCAAAAACTCGGTGACAAATTCACGCGCGCGATTCAGGTTTTCACGCGAGTCAATGCGAATGCGCTCGATCGAATCACTGCTGAGATCACGCAATACGCGCAAAACCAACGGCAAGTCTTGATGCACGATGCCAATTTCAGTTTGCTCTTTGGCGCGGCGCGAAACGACCGACCACAGTCGCAACAGAAAATCGCGGTCGTGCCGCAGCGCGTGCTCGTCGGCATCTTCAGCGGCGGTGCGCACAATAAAGCCGTGCCCCTGCCGATCGCTGTCTTCGACAATTGCGCGCAAGCGGTCGCGCTCATCTGCGTCTTCTATTTTGGTGGACACACCGACGGTGTCGTCCAAAGGCATCAGTACCAGGTAGCGCGAAGGGAGCGTTACGTGCGTGGTCAGGCGTGCACCCTTGGTGCCGAGCGGATCCTTGACCACTTGCACCAGCACCATTTGGCCTTCGTGCAAGTGTTCGTGGATAGCACTGGGGCGCTCTTTGACATCGGCTTCAGAGGGTACCCATGCAATATCAGACACATGCAAAAAGGCTGCTCGGTCTAGGCCAATTTCAACAAAGGCCGCCTCCATGCCGGGTAACACGCGCACCACTTTGCCGCGGTAGATATTGCCCACCAAACCGCGTTTGTTAGAGCGTTCCACCCACAGTTCGGCCAAAACACCGTTTTCGATGGTGGCAATTCGCGTCTCTTCGGGAGAGGCGTTGACTAGCAGTTCTTCGCTCAATGTGTCTCCTGAGCCGCGCGCAACGGGTCGATGCCGTGCAGCGCTAGCAAAGTGGTCAATTCAGCCACCGGTAAACCCATCACCGTGGCAAAGTTACCTTCTATTCGATCAATAAACATCGCGCCCAAACCCTGAATGGCATAGCCACCGGCCTTGTCGGCGGGTTCGCCGGTAGCCCAGTAGGCAGCACGCTCCGCACGCGTGGTCTCGCGCATCCAGACACGGGTTTCAGCCAAGCGCTGTGCCAGCGGTACACGAGCGCCACCCACCACCACGGCGCTGAACACGGCGTGCTCCACCCCCGACAGGGCACTGAGCATGCGCTCCGCGTCTCGAGCATCTTGTGGTTTGCCAAGAATTTGACCACCGACCACAACGGATGTATCCGCGGCGATGACGATTTTGTCTGTGCGGCCATCGAGTGAATCGAGCACGGTCTGCGCCTTGGCGACAGCCACGCGCATCACGTAGTCACGCGGGGCTTCTTCACTCAGTACGCTCTCATCGATATCAGCGGGAATCACGTCCGCGTCTAAGCCGAGCGTACGCAACAACTCCAAACGACGTGGCGAGGCGCTGGCCAAAACCAACTGTGTAGCACCGCTTGACTGGCTCTTTTCACGCAATGGACAGACTCTGGTATTGCAATATTCGTACAAATTAGAACAATCTACCCAAGCACTGTTCTGCCGTCACTTCTATGGCCGCTATTCGGCGCGGTGATAGGGGTGTCCACGGAGGATAGTCAAGGCACGGTAAAGCTGCTCGGCCAAGAGCACACGAACAAGCGGATGCGGGAAAGTAAGTGGCGACAGTGACCAACGCGCCTCGCAGGCCTCTAGTACCGCTTTGCCGTGTCCGTCGGGGCCGCCCACCGCAAAAGCTAGCTCGCGGCCGTCGACCGACCAGCGCTCGAGTTGCTGCGCCAGCTGTTCGGTACTCCAGTCACGCCCACGCCCGTCGAGTG
>JBMYWE010000042.1:2951-10819 GCA_049607125.1 Granulosicoccaceae bacterium
TGCGCGGCATCGCGGACAACACCCGTTCGCTCTCTTCGCCCATCATGCGCTCTACGGTTGCGCCCTTGCTACGCTTGGCGGCGGGAATCTCGTGTAGCTGCAAGCTGAAATCGCCCTTAATGCGCTGAGCGTACTCACCGTAGCCCTGCTGCACCCACGCGGGCATGCGCTGGCCCACAGCCAGCAAATGCATGCGCATACCGGTGCCCTATTCGCCGTTGGCCTGCGCCGATGGCGGCGCCATCGACCAGAGCTTCTCCAACTCGTATAGATCGCGGGTGGCCTGCTGCATCACATGCACGATCACGTCGCCCAGATCTACCAGCGCCCATTCGCCGCTGTCTAGGCCCTCGGCACCCTTGGGTGCCTGGCCGGCCTCTTTGGCTTTGACAACAACGTTCTCGGCCAGTGAGACCACGTGTCGACGCGAGGTGCCGGTACAGACAATCATGTTGTCGGCGACGCTGGTTTTGTCGCGCACGTCGATATTGACAAGATCGACGCACTTGAGCTCTTCGAGGGCGTCAACAACCAAGGCGATCAGTGCCTCCGGTTGCATCGGGGTAATTTTTGCAGTCATGTTGTTTCCAAATAAAGCTGTTCTGATAAGAGATACTCGCGCACCGGGTCGGGCACGAGGTATCGCGGGTCTCGCCCCTGCGCTAGCAATTCGCGGATAGCGGTGGACGAGATATGTAGTTCGGTGGTCTGAGCCTGCACAATGCGATCACCCTGCAGCTCCAGCATCTGCAATGCCTCGGGGCAAAAGTGATTGTCTGGCCGCGCCATCACCACAAGCGTGGCGTGTTCCAGGATTTCTTCCCAGCGGTGCCATGTGTGGAAGTAGTCAAAGCTGTCCGAGCCGAGCAAAAAATACAACTGCGCCTCGGGGTAGTCGCGGTGCATGTCTGCCAATGTGTCGGCCGTGTAGGACAACTGCTCGCGGCGCAGCTCGCGCTCGTCCACCAAAAAGCCAGGCAACTCGCTGGCGGCCAGTTTGCACAAATGACTGCGCATCTGGGAGCTGCGCTCAGGTTGCTCTTTATGACTAGTCAGGTGGCAGGGAACCAAGCGAATCTCATCCAGTTCGAGCCTTCTTTTGACCTCTAGAGCCGGGCGCAAATGACCGATATGGATGGGGTCAAAGGTACCACCCAATACGCCGATCTTGCGCCGCTGAAGGGTTGTCATAGAGCGGTCCTACAACGCGCACTCTCAACCACGAATAGCGCCTTCACCCAGCACAATAAACTTCTGCGAGGTGAGTCCCACCACCCCAACCGGGCCACGCGCGTGCAGTTTGCCCGTGCTGATGCCGATCTCGGCGCCCAGACCGTATTGGTTGCCATCGGCAAAACAGGTGGCGGCGTTGACCATCACAGAGGCGGAATCGACCTCGCGCAAGAAGCGCTGAGAGCGCGCCAAGTCGTTGGTGATAATGGCGTCAGTGTGGTGTGAGCCGTGAGTCTGGATGTGTTCCATGGCGTCGTCCAGATCGTCGACCACACGCACCGAAACCACTGGCCCGAGGTACTCGGTGCCCCAGTCTTCTTCGGAGGCGGCCAAACTCCCCTCAAGCAAGGGCATGGCACGAGCACAGGCGCGCATTTCAACGCCATGGGCCGTAAAACGCGCACCTATACGCGGTAAAAACTCGGCGGCAACTTGCACATGGACCAGCAGGGTCTCCATGGAGCCGCAAATACCGTAGCGGTAAGTCTTGGAATTAAACGCCACGTCTTCGGCCATCTGCAGGTCGGCGTGGTCATCCACGTAGACATGGCAGATGCCATCTAAGTGGTAGAGCACGGGCACCCGGGCATCTTCGCTGACGCGT
This sequence comes from Granulosicoccaceae bacterium, assembly GCA_049607125.1. Lineage (GTDB taxonomy): Bacteria > Pseudomonadota > Gammaproteobacteria > CALCKW01 > CALCKW01 > CALCKW01. The sequence goes on from JBMYWE010000042.1 coordinate 4,789, forward strand.
TGAATCAAACCCTTGCCACCGCGAGGGATGACCACGTCTACAAATTCGTCCATTTGCAACAGGGCCGATACCGCCGCGCGATCCGGGGTATTGATCACTTGCACGCAGGCCGCGGGCAGACCAGCGGCCTGCAGGCCTTGCTCAATCAACTTGGCGATGGCCAGATTGGAGTGAATAGCCTCAGAGCCACCACGCAAAATGGTGGCGTTGCCTGCTTTCAGGCACAGCACAGCGGCGTCAATAGTGACGTTGGGGCGCGACTCATAGATGATGCCGATGACGCCGAGCGGCACGCGCATCTTACCTACTGTCAAACCCGAGGGTTGTTGGCTCATGTCAGTGATTTCGCCGATCGGATCGGCCAGTGCCGCCACTTCGCGCACGCCATCGGCCATGCTCTGAATGCGCTCCGGAGTCAGTTCCAAGCGGTCGAGCAGCGCAGCTGCCAAACCATTGCCACGCCCGGCTTCTAGATCTTTGGCGTTCTCGCTGCGCAGCGTATCGCTGTTGGCCTCGATGGCGTCGGCCATGGCCTGCAGCGCGGCGTTGCGCGCGGCGGCCGGCGCTCGCGCCAGCTCCTGAGAGGCGCGTTGGGCGGCCACACCCAGCGAGTGAACGTAGGAGGCTATTTCGGGTGTTTCACCTTGAGCGGTCATAGGACTAGATTCGTGTTTTAGACTCGACCCCCTATTATGAAGGATATGGCTGTCGGCTGCGAGTGCAGCGACGCGTTTGAACTCTTGTCTATGCGACACCGATAGAGTTGAGCCAGCCATCCGTATTGACATCGGCCGCCAGCACCGTATCTGGCAAGCCTGCGGACGATATTTCTAGCGCGGGGCGAGCGCTCTAAGGAGCAGATTTTTCATCGTTGCCGAAAATCTCGCCACGACCGTCGGCTAGACGCAATAAAACACTGGATCATTCCTTTCGTGGGGAGATAAGATGCGAATCGTTATTACATGCATTTTCAATACATCATATTCGCGCATGGACGAGGTAACCAAAACATGCTTGGCTCCGAGCTTGACCGAACCCAGACCCCTCCCCCGGCTTGGCTACAACTTGCCTTCCGGCCCTTTTTCCTCGCGGCGAGTCTCTACGCCATCGTTGCGATCACCCTCTGGCTTGGTATCTATGTCGGAGGGCTGGAGCTAGATCTCGGGCATTTGAGCGTTTACCAGTGGCATGCGCACGAGATGCTCTTCGGCTACAGCCTTGCCGTTATTGCAGGCTTTACATTGACAGCGGCTAAAAATTGGACCGGCGTGCAGACCGTCTACGGCACTCCCCTCTTGTTCTTACTCGGCGCTTGGTCCTTGGCGCGAGTTTTTATGATCGCCGGACAGGCTGAACTCGCCGCGATTTGTGACCTAGGGTTCGCACTTGCGCTTTGTGTTGCGCTGGGCAAACCAATAATTCAGCAAAAACACTGGGGCCAATTGCCGATAGTCGGAATCCTGATTTTGCTGTTTATCGCCAACGCGGCATTTTACTCTGGCGCCATCGGCTGGACTGCGCAAGGGGCACATTATGGGGTTTACAGCGGACTCTATCTCACCTTGGGAATTATCTTGCTCATGGGACGGCGGGTGGTGCCCTTTTTTATCGAGCGCGGCGTTGATGGAGACGTCCATTTGCGCAACAGCAAGTCGATTGATATCGCGATACTGGGTTTGTTTGCTGCCTTCGCTTTCGCGAGTCTAGTGCCCTCTCTCTACGCGCCAGCGCGCTATCTCGCCTTGGGTTTATTCATCGCCACTGCCTACCGCTACGCCGGCTGGTACACCCCTTTGCTGTGGCAAAAGCCGCTGCTGTGGAGTTTGTATATAGCACTTTGGTTTTTCACCTTTGGCTTTTTTTTGTACTTCGCGTCTCCGCTAATTGGCGTCTCACCATTTCTTGCTGTGCATGCGTTTGGATATGCCGGTATCGGCATCATCACGCTCAGCATGATGTCGCGTGTTGCGCTTGGTCACACGGGTCGCGATGTACAGGCTCCACCGGCCAGTGTGGCACTGTTTCTCGCCTTGCTCATCGCTGGCAGCGCGGTGCGAGTGCTGCTGCCAGTCTTCCTACCCGCTGCATATTTTCAACTCATGATCCTCTCGCAAGCACTTTGGATCGCCGCGTTTGCCACTTTTACAATTCAGTACTATCCCTATCTCACACAAGCTCGGATCGACGGAAAAACTGGCTGACAAAACGATAAAATGCCTAAGAGCCTGTTGAGATCTCTCCGACTACTACGACACAAAAATTTTGTACAGGCTCTTAAGAAAATCACTTGATAAATTTCTCAAAATCCACAGTATTAGGGTGAGGCACAAGCATTTGTCCGGTTTATCAATTCTCAGTCAAAGGTGAACAATATGGAAAATCAGATTCGCGCCGCCATGAAGCAAGCGATGGAATCGCTCGACGAAATGCAAGACAAGTTCGAAGACATGATCGAGGACTTACCCGATGAAGCCGAGGAAATGCGCCAACGCACTGAAAAATCGCTGAAGCGCATCGGTGAGTTACTCAAAGATTCCGCTGAAAAAGCCGAAGCCGGTACGCGTGAGGCACAGCTACAAGCTCATCTGGGCCTGATGGAAGCCCATGACAAGCTCGACGCTTCACGCGCTGTCATGAACGACCAGATGTCGCAGATGCTGGACAAGACCAAATCCATGCTTGACGAAGCCGAGTTGCAACGTCACCTAGCGGTAATGGAAGCGGAAGATTTCTGGGAGAAACGCGGCAAACACATCGCCGAGGAATTTGAGAAATCGCAAGACGCGATGCTGTCGATGGCCACCCGTGCAGCCGATGAAATGCAAGAGCAATTCAAGCGATGGGCCGGCCTGTTTAACAATAAAACTGGCTGATAAGCGATAACGCAGTGCTCGGCTCAGCGCCGCAGCCGAGCACTCAGATATTTGGTTTAGCACTATTTTGGCGAAAGGCGCGGTTGCGAACCGACCTACGCGGCCCGACCCTCGCACGCTAGGATAAGACACGACTTGCAGTATCTGAATATTTCTAGCCTCACGCCTTTGCGGCAAGTGATTTTTTAGTTTCCAAATTCCAACTTATGCACGCAAACGGCGCTAAAGCCTAAGTTTAAAACCCTCGTGTGTCGCCACAAAACCTAATCGCCGATAAAACTCCAATGCCTTGGGCCGCTGCTTGTCGGATGTCAACTGCAATAAGTGGCAATCGCGCTGCCTCGCTCGCTCCATCGCCCAACGCATCGTGTGCTCGCCCAACCCTTGCCCTCGGCAGTCGGTGCGCACTCGCACGCTTTCAATCATGCAGCGCCAAGAGCCCTTATAGCTGAGGTACGGAATAAAACTCAGTTGCATCATAGCCACGAGCTGCTCGGCTTGTGCCAGCACGATCAATTCATTATTGGGGTCAGCTTGAACAGCGGCAAATGCTGCTTCATAGCCCTGATGCAACGGCAGACTAGCGTCTTCACGAGTGGCCCCCAAGGCATCATCGGCGAGCATCGCCACTAGCGTGCTTAAGTCGCGATGCTCCGCGGGTCGAAATACAATGGTGTCAATTTGAATCTTCAAAACTCACTACCTCCGACGCGCTAGTATTTCAACAGGTGCAACTCGTTTGTCCGCAATAGCGGCCACTAGGTTTTGCACTTTCTCAGGTGATTGCTCTTGCATCAGCGTGTGCAAGCCAAGCGCAGGACCTGGTTTTTTAGCGTCGGCCCGTGCCGCCATCTGCGCAAAAAAGTCTTGAGCAAAGCGTCGCCTGTTATTGCTCGACAGCACCTCAAAGCCGGACGCCTGTAAAGCCACAGTGTAACTCTCAATTGAGCCCAGGAAACTGATCGACCCGTGAGACGCCCAAGGAAGCGGATACACCAAATCACCTGAGGATGTTTTTAGAATATCGTAAATGCCAAACAGAGCCCCAGGTTTCAGCACACGTGCCAGTTCAGAAAAGAGACCCTGCTTGTCGTCGATATTCATGCCAACGTGCAACAGTGTCGCGCGGTCAAAACTCGCCGCCTGAAAAGGCGTATTTAAAGCGTCTGCACAAATTAGCTCAATTTTATCTTGCAAGCCTAACCAGCGGTTCAGCGTGCTCCCCGTTTCCACATATTCCGGTGTCAAATCTAGGCCTGTGACAGAGCTGCCATAATAACTGGCAATAGCACGCGCACTGCCACCTAGGCCGCAACCAATATCCAGCAGTCGATGCTCAGCGGATAACGCGAGCTGTTCAAGTAAATGCTCGGTCGCCTGCTGTCCGCCCACATGAAATTCACCCACCGCAGCCAAATCAGCCACGCGTAGATCCGCTGGAGACTTACCCTGTGTGAGTAGCGCATCGGTGATGGCCTGCAGCAGACTGCCGTGATGATAGTGATCGGCGACTGCCTGATTGTCGCTCATGCTGCGGGCTTCCTAGTCTGAGAACCATCTAATACAATAACACGCAGCCCGATCCAACAGAGCGCACTTTGCGGCCACCTACGATTTCGCCCATAATGCCGCTCCACCTCATCACTGGCCTTTCTTGTGGCAATCAAACCCACCATTTACAAAGCGCGCGTCTCCCTGACTGACCTCAACCGCGAAGTCTACGACACGTTAAACTTGACGTTGGCGCTGCACCCCTCGGAGACACCCGAACGCATGATGGCCCGGCTGCTGGCCTACTGTCTGAACACGCAGGAGCACCTGAGCTTCACCAAAGGGCTGAGCGACGTAGAGGAGCCCGATATCTGGGCACGTACCTACGATGAACAAACCGCACTCTGGATAGATGTGGGCGAACCCGATTTTGATCGGGTGAAAAAATCATGTCGGCTGGCGCGAGAGGTGAAGGTCTACAGCTTTAATAGCAAGTCTGAGGTGTGGTGGTCACAGGGTGAGCGAAAATTTAGCACTCTGCCCGCCGCTTTTTACCGCTTTGTTTCCACCGAAATTGACGCACTGGCCGAGCTATTAGAGCGCACCATGGATTTGTCAGTCACCGTCACCGGAGACTCAGCTTATATCGCTTGTGAAGGTGGCGAGGTGGAAGTGCACTGGGAAGAGCTAAAGCCCGCGAGCTAAACGGAACAAACAACCTCTAATGCAGGCAGAGACGAACAACGCCCCTATTTCCCTTGAGTCATACAATGGACGCAGAGCTGCGACAAAAGATCATCGACGTTTGCGACAATAAAATCGCGGCCAAAGGCGAACAGGTTGGCCTGTCTTTCTATGCATTTTTCGCCAACAAAAACGACGACCCCATGCGGCTGATGGCCGCCGCTACTTGGTGGATTAAAACGCACCGCCTCGATCACTTCGAGAAGGCGAGTAAGATCAAAAAAATGGTGGAATCAGGTGAATAATCGTCTCCCTTCCAAACAGGTAGCCGTCAGAATTGAGCCCGACAGTAGCCGCCGCACCTCACCACCTTGAAGAGGTGTGTAGAATTTCAATATGGGCTGGTTCATGAGCTAGCAGCCCTACACTGCATTTACTCGGCAACACAATCTCGCTCAGTCGTTGAGTATAAGCTCGCTTGCTTTGAAATCATCACCTAGTGCTTGTAGCAATCGAAGGTGCAGCTCGCGCAGCTCTTCTGCGGTGTATGCCTTAAACGCTTGCGCTCCCCACACCACGTCGGGCCAAGTGGGGTCGTCTTTGTGCCTGCCCACCACGTGAAGGTGCATCTGCGAAACCATGTTGCCGATGCTGGCGATGTTTATTTTGTCGACCGAGTAATGCAATTCAATAAAACTCGCGAGGTGACTGGCCTGGGTCATCAGCAACGTTTGAGCTTGGGCTGACAATCGGTGAAATTCAGTTTCATCTGTGTGCGGCACCAAGACCAACCAGGGGTAATGCGCATTGCGTATCAGCAGCACAGATGCACCCGGTAGCTCACCCATTTGATACGTGTCAGCCGCTAGCCGTGGGTCTAGTTTGAAGAGTTGCATGGTCGCTTTGCCGCCTGTTGTTAGCTTGCCGCAAAGTATAGCGAAAAGCTAAAAACTAAAACCTCGCTGTACGCACCAAGTCCACTG
>JBMYWE010000043.1:0-10718 GCA_049607125.1 Granulosicoccaceae bacterium
TGTCCAGATTGCTTGATGCGATAGCTGCCGTCGCTTTGCTGTTCGGCGATTTGAGCGAGTGTGTTGCGTACCATGCGTGAGGCCGAGGCCTCGGCGCGGGCGCTTAAGTCCACACTGTAGTCACCCGAAGGCGAGAGCGTGATATTGCCTTTGATGCCCACGTCTCCACCTGTCGAGGATAGGTCGCCGTGGGTGTTGCCCTCTTGCTCGGTGAGAGTCAGGGTGATGTCCCCCAGCGAAGCTTGCTCACTGACAGTGACGCTGGCTTGCTGCCAAGTCAGCTCGCCGCTAAAGGGGCCGTAGGCGTCTTGGCTGGCGCTACCTTCGTCGAGCTCTAGTCGCAGCTTTCCACCAAAGCGCACGAACGGTAGGAATGTCTCAATCAGCGAGGCGGGTGAGGTGGCGATGGTGTCACTGAGGTGGACGGTTTTATCCAGCGCCACCGCCAGTTGGCCGTTACCCGTAGCTTGCAGCCAGTCGAACTCGACATCCCCGCCCAGTTTGGCGGTGAACAGCTTGAGCACGTCGAGCTGCCATTTGAGATCGACGGGGCCGTTGACGGTGCCGAGGTTTTTTACCTGACCGTTGAGTAAGCTGCCCTGGAAGGTCTCGGTGTCCTGCAACATGATTGGCATTCTTGACTGCAACGAGGCCAGCGGCGTGCGCACCACTAATGTCACTAGTAAGACCCCAAAAAACAGCGCTATACCGCCCACTATTTGTTTAGCTTTCACCTAGCGCTCCAGGGAGATGCGTGCGCTGACAACGCCAGGGCGCTGTGAGTTGACGTTGAGTGATTTCACCTGCAGGCCGGCTTGACGCTCGAGGCTATCGAGCACCGGTACCAACTTGTCAAAGTCAATCTCGGCCAATTGGACGCGGGCGCCTTTGCTGCCGACAGGGTCAACACGGTTGGGGGCAGGCAGGCCTGCTTCGCGAAAAATGCGTGCGACGGCGGTCAGCGGCGCCTGTGAGGTGTCGACTGGGCCGGTGTTGGCGCTATTGCCTTTGAGGCTCAGCGCTTCGCTGGCGGCGCTTTGCATCCACACCAGCGAGTTACTGTTGCCTTCGACACGCGACTGGCGTTCTTCTAGTCCGTCGTACAACGGCTGTAAAGCCAGCGCGTAAATTAAGCCAATGACAATCGCGACCCCGGCGGCCAGCAGCATGATCTGCTCGCGTGGGCTGTGGCTCTGGTACCAGTCTTTCATTGCTAGCCTGCCTCGATGCGCAGACGTCCGCGCACGGCGCCGTCTTGTTGGTTGGCCGATTGGATACTGGCTTTGACGCCCTTGGTGTTATCCAGGCTTTGTTTGATTTTGTCCAGTGTCTGCAGCGAGTCGGTTTTCATGTCGACGTCGCAGCGACCGTTGCGAAAATTGACGCTGTTCATGGTGGTGTTAGGAGTAGCTTGTATCGCGTCTGACAGCGCGGCTATAAGGGGCATCAGCTCGCCCTCGGCGCCACCAGATTTGAGTTTGCGCAGTTCGGAGCGCATACGTGAAATAGGGTCGCGCACACGCTTGACGCTGGGAAAAGTCTGCTTGAGCAACGACTCCATCTGTGCGCGTTGATCGGCTTCCTGCGCCGCTAGGCGGTTGCTCTGCAACACGCTGCTGCCCACGTCGAGCAGCAGCAGACAAGCGGCGAGCGCGGCGGGAACGCGCCAAGGTTTCCAGAGCTTGCCCATTTCGGCGCTCTGATTGAACTCGCCTTGGAGCAGGTTGATGTTCGGTGAATTGACGCCACGAGCCAAGGCATCGGCAGAGTTTTGTACCGGTATCTGCTCGACTAGGGTGTTGACCTCTGGCGGTACTTGGCCTGGTGCAAGGTAGAACGCGAGCTGGGTCGGACCGTCGACACCCACTTCGCGCAGCAAGCGACTGAGCATGAGCTCTGCACTACTGGTAGGACACCACATCCCCGTGTAGTTGCCTTGACGGATAAGCATGTTGTCCGCGGTTTGCAGTACTTCCCATTCGTCTGAGTCTCCTGGTGGCAACATCAACACGTCCGGCACCACTTGGCGTGGGTATATTCCGAGTTCGGTCAGCTTGGCCATTAAGTCTTGCAGGGTTTGGCGGGCGATGACGGCCACAGGGTATTCACCGTCGCTGCCGATTGGGCCCAGCGCAAAATGCAGGTCTTCGACATCGTCGGCTAGTTGTTCCTCGAGGGCGAAGGGTATGGCTGCTCTAGCCCGTTTACCGTTGCCGCCGGGCACGCCAACTCGTGTGAGTGTGATGGCACCACTGCCCAAAGCGATATCGCTACGTAGCCCCTGAGCTGCCGCAGCCGCCTCTGCTAGGCTTCCCTCGCCGAGATTTTGTGCGTGCAGGGGGTCATCGCTGTCCACTGTGCCCCAGCAGGCGGCGTCGCGCTGCGGGTCTGCGATGTGGATGAGGAGTGATTTTGCCAAGCTCTTGCCCTTTTGCGTCAATCGAAGCTGCGCCAGCGCGAGTTAACAGCTGTTCGGCCATCGTCGCTTCTGTGCAGCACACTGTACTGTTTCACAATTGTATCGCTAAATTGGATTTCTGCGCGCACTAGAAAGTAGTCGCTGTAGACACTGAGTGTTCCCTGAGTCTCTTCGGGCAAGGATATTTCATCGCCCTTGTCATCCTTGAAGCGGTTAGCGTCGACAAATTGCGCGACGCTCTCATACGCGCTGCGGTCAACTTCGCCCTCGCCCACGGTTAAGTTTAGGTCATCGCTTTCGCCTTCGGGATCGGCGCAGAGGGGGAAGTTTTTCCAGCCTTCTTCCACCGGCCAGCGGTGTAGTTCTTGGCCCAAGCCATCCAGTTTGTCCCATAGGGCCTCTAGCAGCACAGGTGCAGCGGTATTGATGTTTATGGTCGAGCCGCGTGGCAGCGCGGAGACGTAGGGTAGCAGCGTGTTGTAGGCGTCTAGGCTGTCGGCGTCAGAGCCGTTAAGTCCGCGCACCAGACGCAACTCAGTGACCGATTGCATCGGGCGGTTGGCTGCGCGGTAGGGCGATTCTAGATTGGAGTAGTACTCAAACTCGGCGCCATCACTCAGGGGTTGGTCATCGGCGTCGACCCAGTCGGCAATGGCGCTGGCCAGATCGGCGGGCAGTGCCAGCTCATTGGTCAGTGCCTTGAGAATATCCAGCTGCAAGGAGTCGATCGCGCCTTCTTGGTCGAGCAAATTATTGATGTTGAACTGACCGTTGAGGTCGTAGATGCAACCGGTGATGGTACCGCCTGCAATTGGCAGTGGCGGTATGGAAATGGCCCAGTCGTCCTCGCGTGAGTCGACGCGCTCGTCGCCGTCGCTGTCGAAGTCACGCTTGAGCACAGCGGCGGAAAAGCGCTCACCGGCGACTGCCAGTGCCTGCGCTTGTTCCAGAGACTGGTAGCTCGTGGCACGACGAATAAAGGTGTGTTGGGTGCTCATCATGGTGGTGGTGACAACCGCCGCTAGAGCGACGATTAGCATCACGGTGATAATGGCTATACCTTGTTGAGGCTTGCGACGCATTAATCAGTTACCACAAACAGGCGGCTGAGATCACCCAGGGTTTTGTGTTCAACGGTGGCTTGCACCGCCACGGGCATCGGGAATGGGGCATCGGGGTCGGCGTCGGTGGGAGGCCAGGACTCCTGCCACTCGCGTTCCTTGTCTAGAAAGCGCCAGCGCAGCGCGTCGACTTCACTGAGCAAGGTGCGTTTTATTTCGGTGCCTTCAACCATGCGATCGAGCTGGTACCAGCTAATACGCTGCAATTTGCCGTCGCTGGCGGTGTAGGCCACGCGCTGTACTTCACTGCGTGCCGGCAGGCTCTCGGGAGCGGGGTTGATCCACCCAGCTCGGCTAAATTCGAACACGGTGCCGCTGTAGTTGCTGACTTCAATGGCTCGGCGCACGCCACCTAATTCGTCGCTGATCGCGCGGGGAATGATCTGGCTGATGTCTTGGCTCATGATCAAGAAGGTGCGTTCGAGCTCGGTGAGCTGGTCTAGAGCGTATTCCTGCGCTGCTTTGGTTCGGTTGATCACTTGAAACCCCGAGAAGGCCGCCAGCGACACGATGCTAAAAATAGCGGAGGCAACCAGCACTTCAATCAGCGTAAAGCCCAGAGTGGGGCGGACAAGTGTGCGGCTCACAGCTGAAACTCCGGATTGCCGACAAAGCTAGTCAGTGTAAAAAGCGAGCTCTTGGCGTCCTCTTTGAGCCGAATCTGGATTTCTACCTGGCGCATGGCGCTGTCTTGAACTTTTTCGGTGTTGACGCGCCAGTACCAAGTCTGGCGAGCGAGCTCAGCTTCGCCCTCACTCTTGCCAATGTCTGGCCACTCGCGCATGGCACGCATTTCGGCTAGACGATTGGCTGCTACCCAGCGGGCGAATGTTCTGTCTCGCAGGTGTGATGTGCTGGAGGTGTAACTTGAGGCCGCTTTTATGAGCGCTCCGATGGCGATGCCGACAATAGCGAGAGCCACCATGACTTCGATCAGAGTAAAACCGCGCGGATGAGCTGAGGGCTTGCGGCCACTAAAAGGGGAGTGCCGGGTCATGCTAGTATTTTGTATCCGCTGCTTTCGCGTGGTCGGCGTATGGCCCCACTAGAATAAGGCAGAGCTGAGGCTGAACCGCCCCTCGTCGTCCTTTTGTAATTCCCATGCTCGTTCGCCGCCATCGTGCTGCATCCTGAATTTGTATTGTGGCATCGTTTCCCCATCGGGCAGTATCCACAAATGGGGCGTCAAAGGGTCGTCTTCTTCGTTTTGCTCATCGGCGGTGTTTAAGACGACCTGCTGAGCTTCGAGTTCTAGCTCGAGTGAGATGTCTTCAGGTAGTTCACGAGGGCGCATGCGTCCACCGGCATCAAATGCTTCCCAAGTGACTTTGCCTTCTTCGTCGCTCTGACGTCTATAGAAAGCGTAGCCGTTGCTCAGGGCGTGTACCCCCACGATATCTAGGTTTAGCAGGGCTTCATCGGAGGCTAGTCGAAGCAGCTGGTGTAGACGTTGCGCCTCTTTTTTGAGGCGCTTGTCTGGGGAACCAATATTGATTTGCAGCATCGCACCAGAGGCGAGCCCGATCACCACGATAGTGACCATAATTTCGATCAAGGTGAAGCCGGTTTGCTGCCGTGGCTGATTCAAGTGCTTTGACTTATTCCCAGTTGCCAATATCTGTAGCGGTGCCGTCGCCGCCAGGTGCGCCGTCAGACCCCAAAGAGTAGACGTCAACTTCGCTGTTTTCACCCGGACTCATGTAGAGGTAGTCGCGGCCCCAAGGATCTTTGGGAACCTTCTTGATGTATCCGCCTTCCTGCCAGTTGGGCACGTCTTCACCACCGGTGGGACGATTGACCAGCGCCTCGAGGCCTTGGTCGGTGTCTGGGTAGTTAAAGTTATCCAATTTGTACATGTCCAGCGCCGCAGAGATCATTTGCAGGTCTTGTTTGGCTTTGGTGACGCGGGCTTTGTCGGGGCTTTTGAGGACTTTGGGGGCGACGATGGTGCCGAGAATCCCGAGGATCACGATGACCACCATTATTTCGATCAAAGTAAAGCCTTGTTGCTTCGCAAGGCGCTTGTTGCCTGTGTTCATGGGTTCTCCGAACATTTTTACATTTAGTTGGCTAATCTTAGCAGTTGGATACTGCGCTTCTGAGTTTGTAGGCGGCAGTAGCCGCTTTTGTTGTTGTCGGCGGCGCGCTTGCGGGCTGTACCTCTTCGTGTGCTTGGTGCAAATTACCGAGCAGCAGGGACTAAAGGTGCGCCTTTTTTTGAACGCCATGACGTGTCAGGCGGCCAGCCTTCGTTTTTCTGCGTGGTGGCACTGGGCCGGCTATTGGCGGGTCCGCGCACACTCCTTAGAAGCCTTTTGTTGAGTTTAGTTTAAGTGTTCAAACACTATTTTTTACCGCTGGTGATTGTCCTTATCTCCGCAGCACTAGAGTGGGGAGGTTTGACCGAGGCGCTACAATATGACCGCGAGGCTATACAGCACGGGGCCTACTGGCGGCTTTTGAGCGGTAATCTAGTACACCTTGGCAGTAATCATCTGCTGCTTAACGCTGCGGGTTTCGCGCTGGTGGCGGCTCTGGTATGGCGCTATTACACCCAGTTAGAGTGGCTTCTGATTTTCACCGTTTGTGGGCTGGCAGTAGGCGTGGGGCTCTTTTTCTTGGTGCCCGAGTTGCGCTGGTATGTAGGGCTGAGCGGGGTTTTGCACGGTCTGCTGCTAGCCGGTGCCTGTGTTGAGATACAGCGTTATCCGCAGTCTGGCTGGCCGCTATTGTTGTTGGTGGTTGCCAAGTTGATTTACGAGCAGGTCACGGGGCCTATGCCCGGCTCTGAATGGGCTGCAGGGGGCTCGGTAGTGGTGCAATCGCATTTGTACGGCGGAGCAGCTGGCTTGCTGATGGGCTGGTGGTTGGGGTTTCGGAACCGCAATGTTGCCCAAAACGACTAGTGCTAACTGTTAATCTGCCGTTAATTAATGGGTGTGACAATATTACACATCTCGGCAACCGAACAATCCTATACTAGATTTGTGTCAAGCAATCGATATGTAAATTTTTCTTTTGCTCATATCTCTGGATGATATTGATCTCTGGCCTCTCTATTAATTGGTTTCTTGTGCAATGAATTTCGACGATTTGGAGCGTTTGATTGGCAGCCTGCCCCGGCCTCTTGCCAAGCTACTTCGTAGCTCCTTCGTCCGCTATGTCATTGGTGGTTGTATTGCCGCCAGTGCCCACTTGGCGGTTGTCGCTACTCTGGTTGAGATTGGTGGCGCGGACAAGGAAAACGCCAATTCGCTTGGCTTTGTTGTAGGCGTGCTAATCAATTACACCTTCCAAAGGCGCGTGACCTTCCGAGAGCATGCGCGCGAGCACTCGCGTCAAATGCCACTGTTTATAGGCTTTGCACTTATAGGCTTGGGTATCAATCGGTTTGTCTACGGGCATGGTATTCACGATTTCCATCTGCAGTACCTACTCGCGGCGGCGATGGCCATTTTGGTGGTTTTTATATTCAATTTCACCGCCAATTCCCTGATTACATTCAGGCCGCGTCGTTCTGCAGCGGCTACTGCATCGCTCTACAGTTCTTCCAAGCCTAGTCGTTCAGCGGGTGCCGCTGAGACCATCCGAAGCTCTTCAGGTGTTAGGGCGAGTAAGCGCGGCAGCTACACCGATCCGTAACCCTGCGCACGCGTGCCTAGCCAGCGGGTGATGATTGCCTGTGTGTGTTCGGGGTAAGAGCTGCGAAGCGTCGCTGCCACGCTGATAATGCTCGGCATCATAGCTCGGTCGCGCACTAAGTCAGCCACACGCATACCAACCAAGCCTGTTTGGCGAGTACCGAACACCTCTCCGGCGCCCCGTAGTGCCAGATCTCGCTCCGCTAGAATAAAGCCATCTTGGGTTTCGCGCATGGCGGCAAGGCGTTCGCGTGAATCGTGGCCCAGCGGGGCCTTGTAGAGCAGCACGCAGGTGCTAGCGGCCTCGCCACGGCCGACGCGACCTCTCAGTTGGTGTAACTGCGAGAGGCCTAGTCGCTCGGGGTTTTCGATGATCATTAACGAAGCGTTTGGCACATCAACACCCACTTCAATGACGGTGGTAGCGACCAGAAGGTCCACCGAGCCCGCTTTAAAGTGGCTCATGACTTGATCTTTTTGCTCGGGCTTGAGACGACCGTGTACCAGCGCCACACTGGCCTCGGGCAAGGCTTCGGCCAGTTGGTTGGCGGTCTCGCTGGCGGCTTGGGCCGAGAGGGTCTCGGATTCGTCGATCAACGTACAGACCCAGTAGACTTGGCGACCTTCGGCAATAGCGGCGGCCACCCGTTGCACCACTTCTGCTCGTCGTTTATCGCTGATGGCGACGGTGGTGATAGGTTTGCGGCCAGGGGGGAGTTCATCAATGGCCGAATAGTCGAGGTCGGCGCAGTTGGTCATGGCGAGCGTGCGCGGGATGGGGGTGGCAGTCATCACCAGCTGGTGGGGCATCAGTCCTTGCATGCCCTTGTCTCGGAGTGCTTTACGCTGATCCACGCCGAAGCGGTGCTGCTCGTCAATGATCACCAGCCCTAGCTCGGCAAATTGTGCGTCAGCCTGAAAAAGCGCGTGAGTGCCGATGGCGATGCGTACCTCGCCATTGGCGATTTGTTCTTGGGATTCGCGGCGTTCTTTAGCGCTCAACCTGCCAGAGAGCCAGCCTACCTGTATGCCCAGCGGTTCGAACCACTGGCAAAAACCCTGGTAATGTTGCTCGGCCAGTATTTCGGTCGGAGCCATCAGAGCTGCTTGCGCACCTGCAGCGACCGCTTCACATGCAGCCGCTGCGGCGACCACTGTTTTACCACTGCCGACATCGCCCTGCACCAACCGCAGCATCGGCCGGTCACTGCTGAGGTCATCAATGACTTCGCCAACGACGCGTTGTTGCGCGCCGGTTAGCTGAAAGGGCAGTTGGCGTAAAAACTTCTCTCGCAGCTCGCCTTCACTGCTCAAAGGTTTGGCTTGTAATTCTCGGTGTTTATCGCGCAATTGCAGCATGCTCAGGCGATGTGCGAGAAGCTCTTCAAAAGCCAGGCGTGCTCGCGCAGGGTGTTCGCCATTAGTCAGTGCTTCTATGGCCTCGCTGCTGGGTGGCCGGTGTAGCGTTTGCAGTGCTTCGGCGAGTGATGGCAGTGCATTGCTCTGAAGCAGCTCACTTGGCATATAGTCATGCACGGCAGCGCCTCTGGCGAGTAGCGCAAGCGCTTGGTCTGTCAGTTTACGCAGACTCAGTTGGTGCAGGCCTTCCGTGGTCGGGTAGATAGGGGTGAGCGAGTCCTCGGGTTCATCGAACTCGTCTTTGAGTATGTGATACTCGGGATGCACCATCTCAAAGCCTTGCTGTCCTCGACGTACTTCGGCATAACAACGTATCTGCGTGCCGGGTTGCAGGCTGTTTTTTTGTGCAGCGCTAAAATGAAAAAAACGCAGTGTCATCGGGCGGGCGGAGCCGTCCTCTACTGTGACGATGAGCGAGCGGCGTCTGCCAAAGGCAACTCTGGCTCCTCGCACTTCACCTTCAATAAGAGCTTGTTGTCCTTGAACCAGCTCGGCAATGCTGGCTATCTGAGTTCGGTCTTGGTAGCGCGAAGGCAGGTGGAACAATAGGTCTTGCACCGTGTGTACATCAATCGCCGCCAATTTCTTTGCAAGTGCTGGCCCCACGCCTTTGAGTGTGGTGATGGCCGTGCTGTGTAGGGGGCTAGGTGGGGCGATAGGCACGTTTTGTCCGCGGGTGTTGAACTTGTATAGCAAAGAGGCCTGCATGCCGCGAGCCTCTTTGGAGTAGGGTGCTAAAGACTTAGTCTGTTAGCACCAAAATGCCTTCAACTTCGACTTCCACGCCTTTAGGTAGTGCCGAGACTTCGACTGCGGCGCGGGCGGGAAAGGGCTCTGGCATGTATTTGGCCATGACTTCATTAACCTGCGGGAAGTTGCTGAGATCGGTGAGAAAAATGCTCATCTTGACAACTTGCGACAGGTCGCCGCCAGCCGCTTCACAGATGGCTTTAAAATTCTCAAAGACGCGCTGTGCTTGCGCCTCGAAACCGCCCTCGACGACTTCCATGCTGGCTGGGTCTAGCGGAATTTGCCCACTGATGTAGACGGTGTTGTCCACGCGAACGGCTTGCGAATAGGCGCCGATGGCACTTGGCGCGCGGTCTGTACTGATAATTTGTTTGGCCATGACTGTCTTTTACCTTGCGGACGAGGAGAAATAGTCCGCTAGTTTAAGCCATGGCGGTGTCGAAGAAAAACGGTGTGTCTCAACGAGATTCGATGTAACTGGCGAGCGCCAAGTTGTCGATCAACCGAGCTTTGCCGCATTGGGCGGCGACAAGAATAATGAGGTCTTCGACGGCATCGCCTTCGCGCGCGGGTTCTAGGTCGAGGGTGCGGCGAATGCTGTAGTAGTCGGGGTCAAAATTTAGCTGGCGCAGTTGGTTTTCCATATCTGCTTCGAGCGAGCGATGGTCGCTTTTACCGGCGAGCAAGCTCTCCGCCCCTTGACAGAGTAGTTTGTACAACCAGCCACCTTGTTCGCGCTCTTTGGGTGTGAGGTAATTGTTGCGTGAACTCATGGCCAAGCCATGGTCCTCACGGGCAGTTGGGGCACCAATTATCTCGACCGGCAAGTTGAGGTCGGCGGTCATGCGGCGTACCACCAGAAGCTGTTGGAAGTCTTTTTCGCCAAAAACGGCCAGTTCTGGTTGGACCATGTTGAATAGCTTGCATACAACTGTGGCCACGCCGATAAAGTGGCCAGGGCGGTGGGCGCCGTCGAGTACATCTGTGATGCCGGGTACGTCGACGGTGGTGGCGTGTTCCATACCGCGAGGGTAAATGTGTTTGTCGGTGGGGCAAAACACCAAGTCCGCGCCTATTTCTCTCAACTTGGCCATGTCGTTTTCAAGCGTGCGAGGGTAGTTGGCGAGGTCGCCTGGCCGATCGAACTGCAGTGGGTTGACATAGATACTGCAAATTATTTTATCGGCGTGCTCTCGCGCTTTGTCGAGCAAAGATAGGTGGCCGTTGTGTAAATTGCCCATGGTGGGTACAAAGCCGACTTTTTTATCTTCTAAGCGCCAAAGGTGTCGCACCTCGCGCAAGTCTTCGATGCTGTCTACACGAATCATTCGGTTGTTCTTCTAGTTCCAGTAAAAATGGGGGCTTATT
>JBMYWE010000044.1:0-10549 GCA_049607125.1 Granulosicoccaceae bacterium
TGCATCGATCTGTACCGATCACTTGCAGACCAAAACAGCCTTGCAGTACGCTCGCTAGGCGCAGCGGCAAATCACTGCCATAGCCATGGTAATGCTCCCAGATGTTGTCGTCGGGGTTCTCTATAGGCCAGTACTCGAGCTCCGTGGAAGGGCTGGGAACAGTTAGCTGTATCACCCCTTTATCCGACAAAACCCTCAGTAACTCACTCAAGCCCAGCAAATCATCTCGAATGTGCTCGAGTACATGATTGGCGATTATCCAATCATAACTTCCGTCTTTTCGGTCAATATCCATCATGTCCAGACTGTTCTCTTGACCGTATTGCGATACTTCAAGAGTTTTGAATCGCTGTTCTGGCGGCGCTGGGTCAAAGGAGAACTGCAGTGCCCTAGCTGACGCCAACAGCTCTTCAGGTATTGCATCGTAGATTTGACGAATTACTCGATGACGCTCCAGCGAACGACATTGGCTACATCGGGGTAGCGCGCCATTGCGGGCCATACGCCCAAAGGGGCCAGGCTCAAATTCAGTACTACCGCATATATTACAAGCTGATACTCTGAGTGGACTTTGCTCTATCGATACTGTCACAGGAAACCTAACCGTCGTTAAAAGAGAGTCAACTTCCGATTTTAAATGAAACAACCGAGCAAAAAATAATTTTTACATTGATACACACAACACGCGAAAGCTGCGCAAACATCAATAAAACAGCTCATTGTTTTGAGCGAACAAACTCCAGAGCTTCAAGCGCAAGGCTTTCCCACTGATCTGGGTCCCGTTGAGCAAAGCTGACCCATTCTTTGAAGGTGCGCCCTGCGGGTGCAAAGGGCTGACCAAGTCCGTCAGCTATTAATGCAGCCACCCGATAGGCGGGCAGTTTGACGACAAGGTCGCCGGTCTGGTGATTGGCTGAGGCAAAAAAGTCGCCGTTGATCCGCATACAGGGAAAACCCATCATGGTACCTTGCTCTACCCCGTGCTCTGCCATCAGTTGGGTCAGCAGGTCTTCAAAGTCTCGCAGATGAGGCTCTAGTTTTTTAACCATCTGATGTAGTTTCCTGTTCTATTGGTCTAACTGAATCGCAGCACATATTGCCCAATCCAAAGAGCCCTCTAAGATCAAAGCTAGTCATACTCAAGAGCCTAAACAACGGGCGGGAGCGACGGGTGGGTATTCACCGGCCGCAAGATCTCTATCGCCGAACAAAGACCACTACATCAACCACTGATGTAAAAATATCGACTGTAAGAAGCCCTAAATTACAACCCGACACTAAAGCCCTTGGAGTACGTAGCGCAGGGTTTGCACCACTTGCGCGGGTGTCGTCGCCCAAGCGTTGGCTGCCGCATCAACCTCCTTAAGGGGGTGTACGATAGCCTCATCGTGCAAAGTGATATAGGGCGTGCCCGCCGCTGCGCAGTAACCCGCGTCAAAAGCAGCGTTCCACTGCTTGTATTTATCGCCAAAACGGATCACGGCTATATCCGCCTGGTTGAGTAAGTTGCTGGTACGAATCGCATTGACCTTGGCGCTCTGATGATCTCGCCAAAAACTGTTGCTCTGCTCACCAAGGTGATCACCCGCCGCATCCGAGGCTTCGTGATCGGTCACCGCTGATACAAAGCGCAACTGCAGGCCAGCCGCCTCGCATCCGGCAATAATTTGCTCGCGCCAATCTGTGTGGATTTCTCCTGATAAATATACCGTCCAGGTCATCGCCCCATCCTCGCAAAAGCTTCATTGTATAACAATGGGGCAGCCTGTCGATTCCGGCACCCTTTGCCGTATTTGCGATAATTTTCACGCGCTAGCTGTGAAATGCTAGTGCTCTCATTAAAACTGGAGCACTGGTATGGCGATCAAAGTGGGCTTTATTGGCCTTGGTAACGTGGGCGGCAAGCTCTCTGGTAGCCTACTACGTAATGGCATCGACCTCACCGTACGAGATCTCAACAAAGACCAAGCACAGCCCTTCCTGGACCAAGGCGCCCAATGGGCTGACAGTCCACGCGCAATGGCTGAGCAAGTAGATGTGCTGATCACCTGTCTGCCGAGCCCAGCCGCCTCTGCAGCGGTACTAGAAGATCCAGAGCATGGCGCGCTATTGGGTCTTGGCCCCGGCAAAGTATGGGCCGAGATGAGCACCACTGACCAAACCGAAGTGTTACGGCTAGGGGAAAAGGTAAAAGCCGTTGGAGCACAACCGGTAGACTGCCCCGTGTCCGGTGGCTGCCACCGCGCCGACACCGGCAACATCGCTATCTTCGCGGGCTGCGAGCGCGCTACTTTCGAGCAGATGCTGCCACTGCTCACGTTGATGGGCCGGCGCATCTTGCACACAGGCGCTCTGGGCTCTGCCTCGGTGCTCAAAGTGGTGACCAATTATCTCGCCACCGCCAATCTTGTCAGCGTCGCCGAAGCGCTGGTGACTTCTAAGCTGGCCGGTATGGACATGAACACCACTTACGAAGCGATCCGCATCTCCTCGGGCAACTCATTTGTACACGAGACTGAGAGCCAAGTGATCCTCAACGGCAGTCGCGACATAAGCTTCACCATGGATTTGGTCAGCAAAGACGTGGGCCTATTCGCCGATGTAGCCAAGCGCGCTGGACTAGAGCTAGAACTCGCGCCTCTGCTGGTGGATATCTTCGCCGACGGACAAAAACGCTACGGCCCGCGGGAACTCTCGCCCAATATCATCAAGCGCCACGAAGAAGCAGCGGGAGTGCAATGCTTGGCGCCGGGCTTCCCAGCAGAAATGAAAGACGATGAGCCCGAAGAACCAGGCTATGAAGTCGTGCCAAAGGGCAAAGCCTAACTAAGTGCGCTTTGCAACACTCGCCGCCAAACCGGCGGCGAGGTTTGGATAGCGTAATCCTCCCCCCAACAGCTTTTTCATCCGGGCGTTGTCAACGCGGCGAGACTCGCTCATATAACTTCGCAATCCCTGAGACCACTGAACCGCGAGCGACTCTCGGTCGGCTTCAGGCAAGCGCGCAACTCCCACCGCATCAGCCAATTCATGAAAATAGGCGGTCATGGTTGAGGGCGCTCCGTCGGCCACATTAATCACGGTATTGAGCCCCACCGCAGCAACAGCACTATCTAGCAGGTCGTCGACATGCACCCGATTGCTATACGGCGACTGTGACTGCAGAAGTAGCGGTTGGCTTTTGGACAGACGTGCCAGCGGCAATTTCCCTGGCCCGTATATGCCAGCGACACGCAAAACAGCCAAGGGGCACTCAGCACTTGCGGCGAACTCTCCCCATACAAGCTCTGCATCCACTCGACGAATGGAGCGACTAGCAACCGCCTGCAATGGCGTGTTTTCATCTACCCAGCTCCCGGCACAGTCGCCGTAGACACCCGTGGTAGAGATCAAAACCACGGCCTTTGGGCGACAGGCCTGCGCTTCCATCGCGGCCAATAATCGCCGACTTCGGTCATCGCGTAGCGACGAGCTAGACGGTGGTGCAAAATAGAAAACGACCGCGCCGTCCATGGGCTCGATCAAGGCATCGAGTACATCGGTGTCCAGATCAATACATAGCCAAGGGCAACTGCCATCGGGTCGATGCCGACTGACGCCGAGGATGGATGTAGCCAATAAGTCTCGCTGCAGCAATCGCTGACCGACATAGCCACAACCAACAACCACAAATTTGGAGTGCAACCCTCCCACTAGGCCCGCTGACCTCTTTGCCACAAAAGCCCGTACTTGGGAGCGGCGACGAAGGCGACCAGAAAAATGCCAGTCAATATCACCACGATGGTGGGCCCGGGTGCGCTGTCGAGATAAAAACTCAGCCACACACCGCCCACCGAAGAGCCCACGGCCACCGTGACACTAGTTGCCAACATAGCAGCAAAGCGATCACAAAACTGATGGGCAATGGCGCCCGGGGCGATGAGTAAAGACAAACCGAGGATCAGCCCGACAGCCTGCAAGGCCAGTACAACCGTCAGAGATAAAACCACCAACAAACCGTAGTGCAGCCATTGCACAGGCAGGCCAACCACTCGCGCGTGGTCAGCGTCAAAGGCAAAGAGCATCAGATCACGCCAAAAAAACAGAAAAATCCCCAGCACCAGTGCCACGGCAACGGCCGCTTCAATGATGTCATCCGAGTCTACGCCGAGGATATCTCCGAGCAATACATGATCTAAGTGGATTTCACTTTCAATTTGACTAAACAGCACAATACCTAAACCAAACATCCCAGAAAACACAACCCCAAGCACCGTATCGGATTTCAAGCGGCTATTGTCACTGACAAAGCCTGAAGCCAAAGCACACAACAACCCAGCACAAAAAGCCCCGATAGAAAGCGGCACACCAGCTACATAGGCCAGCACTACCCCGGGCAAAACCGCGTGCGAAACAGCATCTCCCATCAGGCTCCAGCCTTTGAGCACCAAGTAGGGCGAGAGCACACCGGCTACCACAGCGATCAACACCACCATCAACAGCGCCTGACGCATAAAGCCGAATTGCCAAGGCTCGGTCAGCCACTCAAGCATGATCGGCTCCTTGCGCACGCACACGACGCTTGGACGCGAGCACGCCGTGCTTGGGTGCAAACAAAAACACCAGCAGGAACAATGTCGTCTGCAACACCACAATCACACCGCCAGTAGCGCCATCAAGAAAATAGCTCAGGTAGGCACCGAAAAAGCTGCAAGTGGCCCCGATCAAAACACTCAGGGCTATCAACCGAGGAAACCTATCCGTCAGTAGATAGGCTGTCGCCCCAGGTGTGATCACCATGGTGATCACCAAAAACGCCCCCACAGTCATCATCGCCGCAACAGTGCAGGCGCTGAGTAGTGCAAAAAAGAGAACCTTAAGTCGCGGCGGGTTAAGCCCTACAGACCAAGCGTGGTTCTCATCAAAGAACACCACGAGAAGGTCTTTCCAGCGCATCATCAACACGACTAGCGATACGCCAGAAATAACTAGCAATTGAAAAGTATCTTCCGGCGTGATGGCCAGAATGTTGCCGTAGATAATGGTGCTCACATCAATTGGCGTTGGAGACACAGAGACTGTAAACAGGCCCACGCCAAAGAAACCAGTAAAAATAAGGCCAATAACTGCATCCTCTCGCAGCCGAGTTCTCTGACTGACAAACAAAATAGAAGCTGCCGCCAACCCGCCAGAAATGAACGCCCCGAGCGAATATGGCAAGCCCAGTGCATAGGCACCGGCTACACCGGGCACCACCGAGTGCGAGAGCGCATCGCCAATCAAGGACCATCCCTTGAGCATGAGATAAGCCGAGAGAAAAGCGCACACGCCACCGACCAAGGCGCTAACCCACATAGCGTTGATCATGTAGCTGTATTCGAACGGCACCCACAGCTCATCCATCGCTCTTGCCCTTGGGCGCTTGCTCTTCTGCCCCGCCGTAAAACACCACAGGGCGCTCGTCATCGGTGATCACCGTGACGCGCCGCTCGTCTTCGTCGTCGTGCAGGTCACGTCCACCCAATACAAAGTGGCGTAACACGCCGCCAAAAGCCTTTTCTAAATTTGATTGCGTAAAAACTTCGGCGGTTGGACCAGCCGCTAGCACGGTTTTATTTACCAAGATAACCTGCCCGCAAAAGTCAGGCACCGAACCAAGGTTGTGGGTGGACACCAACATCACCCGACCTTCATCCCGAAGTTCTCGCATCAGTGCGACAATGCGATCTTCGGTCTGCACATCCACACCCGTGAACGGCTCATCGAGAAGAATAAGCTGGCTATTCTGCGCAAGCGCTCTCGCGAGAAAGACACGCTTTTTTTGCCCGCCCGACAACTCGCCTATTTGACGCTGCCGGTAATTTGACAAGCCAACTCTGGATAGCGCTTGCTCAACCGCACGGTGGTCGCTCGACTTGGGCCGACGCATCAACCCCATATGGCCATAACGCCCCATCATCACAACGTCTTCAACCAGCACGGGAAAGTCCCAGTCGACATCTTCGTTTTGCGGCACGTAGGCGATAAGGTTTTTCTTTAGAGCGGCGGTAACAGTTTCGCCATAGACAGACACCGCCCCGGTAGATACCGGTGCAAAACCCATTATGGCCTTAAACAAGGTTGACTTACCGGCGCCGTTAACGCCCACCAACGCGCAGATAGTGCCACTGGGTATCTCAAAGCTGGCATCGTGCAGAGCTTGGTGCCCGTTGCGATAGGTGACACTCAGATCACTCGCCTTGAGCGCAACCGAATCTGTCATTGCGCTTCGACCTCGCGGCTCAAACCCTCGGCGATGGTGCTGGCAGTGACGCGCAGCAAATCCAAATAGCTCGGGACTGGTCCGTCGGCAGGAGACAAAGAATCGACATACAACACACCGCCGTAGTGTACCCCTGTTTCGCGTGCAACCTGTTTGGCTGGCCGGTCGGAAACCGTACTCTCACTAAAAACAACCGAGATATTTTCAGCGCGAATGGTATCGATCACCTTGCGAACTTGCTTAGGAGTACCGGTGGCATCGGCGTTGATGGGCCAGAGATACAACTCTTTTAAACCGAGATCACGCGCCAAATAGCTGAACGCACCCTCACTGCTCACCAACCAGCGGCGCTGCTCTGGCACTTCGGCCAACATCTGCTCGATAGGCGCCCGCAGCGAGAGAATTTGCTCACTGTAAGTAGCCGCATTGCGGTTATACACCTCGGCATTCACCGAGTCATGCTTTACCAAGGCCGCGCGAATGTTCTCTATATAGATCAGTGCATCGCCAAAGGACATCCAGGCGTGGGGATTGGGCTTGCCAGAATAAGGGCCATCGCCAATACCCAAGGGCTGCACCCCTTCACTTACTACCGCCTCGGGCACACCGCGGAGCTCTTCAAAAAAGCGCTCAAACCACAACTCAAGGTTCAAGCCGTTCCACAAGATCAAATCTGCCTTCTGCGCGCGGATCAAATCTCTCGGCGTGGGTTTGTAATTGTGAATTTCTGCACCTGGCTTTGTGATGGAGACGACCTCGGCCGCATCACCCGCTACCGCCTGTGCCATATCGGCAATGACGGTAAAAGTAGTGACCACCTTAAAGGGACGGGCCTGAGCCGCGCCACTGCAAAACACCAACCCCAGCAAGGCAACAATAACCATGGGCGAGGCAAATCCAGCGATCTTCATACAACTTTCCAGTTACTTCGGCAAGAATCAGCCTTGTGCATGAATTTTAGCCTTGGCTATCTTTATAAGCAACAGGAAACAAATGAAAATTTGCGTTACAATGCTGCTGCAATCCGCACACCCGAGCCCGCCACCGATGGAAAAACCCAAAACCCGCCGAACTGCTGCCGAGCAAAAAGCAGCTTTCAACCATGTGCGACTGGCCCACCAGACAGAAGTGGCAGAAGACTACGTCGAGCTGGTAGATGACCTCATCGAAGAAAAAGGCGAAGCCCGTGCGGTAGACCTAGCAGAACGCCTAGGAGTGAGCGCTGCCACCGTTAACAAGACAGTCAAACGCCTGCAGCGCGAGGGCTATCTCAACGCTGAGCCCTACCGCTCCATCTTCCTTACCGACCAAGGCAAGGCTATGGCCGACGCCTCACGTGAACGACACGAATTGGTGTATAGCTTTTTGATTGCCATAGGAGTGTCCGAGGAAACAGCGACAATTGATGCCGAGGGTGTCGAACATCATGTCAGCGAAGAGACACTGCTGCAGTTTAAAAAAATGATTAGCAAACTCAGCCGTGGATAGCCATCCTTGCCAATTGGCATGGCCACCCTGCTCTGCCTAACCGCCACTGTGTTGTTATACACTTACAGTAGTGCATTAACTTGACCGAAGGGCGCCAATAAAATAATCGTGTTGTGCACAGCACTTGTATAATCTCTGATTGTCAAATCAACAAGTAAACCAAGCAAGTTCAGAAATAAACAGTGAGCGAAAACTCTATCAACTGATTCATGCATCACATTAGGCGCATGTATCACTGCAACAGAATACCCAGCGCTCACATTTGCTCCCGCGATGATGCAGCTCACCAAACCATATACTGTGTTAGTTATTGCTTTGACTCACTCCACTTCTGCTCTCTTCCCGTCAAACTTATTCTAGTCTTGCCAAGCGCTCATTCGCCCCCCCCAACGGCAGGACCACAGCGCTACCGCTGTCACGGCCTTATCCGCCAGACCTTGAAGTGCTTCTTAGCTAGCAACGTCAGTTAATTTTCGAGCGTTCATCGCAAACCCTTATAAACACCACCAACATTAGTTAAATATCAAAATAATTGAGAACTAGTTATCAATAAACGCACAACCACCGTACCAAACATTACCTTTTTAGAACTTGTGAGCACCTTCACAAGACAAACCGTTACTGCTCCGCAATAGCGCTAGAATCTCATATGATCTCCTCACCAGAACATCTCTGGATAAGCAACTCTGTCACGCAACGAGTTTGCACAAGGGACAGAAAAATCGACGAGGAGTCATTATCAAATGCGTCAATTCAAGCAGAACATCACCGGTCAAGGCATGACCGAATACATCATTATCGTTGCCCTAATAGCTATCGCAGCAATCGGGGTATTTACCGGCTTTGGAGACATCGTCCGCAACCAAGTTGGAGTTATGGCCGGTGAACTTGCTGGCGACTCTAATGCCGCTGCGCGTACAGCTGTAGAAACAGGTGCTGCCACAGCAGAGACGGGCTCCAATGCACGCACCCTAAGTGATTTCGAAAACGGAAATTAATAAATAGCGCTTTGAGCTAGCGCTATGTATTTGCAATACAGCACGGCGACCCACCTATGGGTCGCCAGCACAAAAGAAGGGATTCATCTTGCACCTTAGACCAAAAGAACTAGGCCAAATCATGCCTATAGCACTGTTCGGCACAAGCGCATTGCTTTTAGGTCTATTTTTGGTTTTTAATACAAGCCAGTTAAGTTCAAATAAACAACGCCTAAACAACGCAGCGGACGCCGCCGCGTATTCGACCGCTGTATTTCAAGCGAGAACCCTCAACAGTATTGCATACGCCAATAGAGCGATGGTCGCCAACCAAGTCTTTATTGGCCAAATGGTTTCGCTAGAGAACTACCTTAACTACTGGCAAGTAACCAGCCGAAACCTTTCATACATCCCCTACATTAACATCATCGCTGCGCCAGTAAACCAAGCAGTACAGTCTATCCAAACAGCAACCGAAGGTGCCACGGCGCTCGCTATCGGCGAAGCCAAAATCACAAACGAAATTATTAGTCTTGCTCAAATTGCCTCAGCAGAGTTTGCTGGAAAAGCGGGTCTGCTTGAAACAGCCTACGAAGTAGCAAAGGCCAACGATGACCGAATCGAATTCACGGCGGAAGGTGTTATCGCGCTCGGCATCGCCGCAGAAGAGTGGATAAAGGTTGTCCAGAAACAAGAGTCAAACGAAGACCTTGTAAGAAAAGCGATGATGATTAACCGATCTCGGGATAGTTTCACCGAAACTCGCGGCTACTCTCAAAGACTGCTCCCTATTCTATCCGCCGTGTTGAAACTGGACTTGGTAAAGGGCGGTGAAACTGCTCTCACCTGGAAAGAGAACGGAAACAACGTCGATTTTTCCTGGCAATCTACCGACGCATTAACTTTTAAAATATATAACCGCTTCAAACTAAGAAACAAAACAAAAAAAATCCCAGTCGGTTGGTCCAAGCGATATCTTTCACAAGACGGCAACAAAGAAACCTGCGACGAAGACTACTCCGGACTTTTTGGATCATTTTTCAATAGTCGACCACACTCAGCAGAGGAAATGGCGGCAATAGAAGAGGAGCTAGAGTTCGACGAAGAAAATGAAGAAAGGCCTGAGCTTAAGGAAGGCGAAGCCGGCCCTTTAGAACTCCCTTCTTACTGGGATTACACGGGCGAAGCATGCAACAAAATGCTCAACGACATTCACTATACCGCAGAATCTCTGGCAATCTACGAGCAATATGACAGCGTTGGCGCAAATTCAGGAAATAAACAAACGCTTGGCGAAATTCAGCCTTTCTATGAACTGACAGACCGCAGCAACAAAGACCCTCGGTTCCCCATAGTCATATCAATTTACTATTCAGATGAGGATGTCGGTACGAGCTCGACGATCGACAAACTAGGTTCAGAGCATCCCCAAACAGACGGCAAAGAAATTTCACTGGGCATGTTTCACCAGAAAGAAGAAATGCCAATGAATCAACTCAGTGCTATTGCAAAAGCAGAAGTGTTTTTCAGACGCCCAGAACAACGTGTTAGTGGCAAGTACGGAGCTACCGACAATGACGATGAGTTTGCAAACGTCTGGAATCCCTACTGGGGTGCGCGTCTTGTTAACCCGGCTGCGGAGAGGACAGCCGATAGGACACTTCGCCTTGGAGCAGAACTATGACCGTCTCTCAAGTAGCCAAAACAAAAGTTCAACACGGCTCTGCGATCACTGACTTTCTCGTCGCCATGCTGGTTTTCACGCCTCTTTTCTTACTGTATCCCGTTATCGGTAAGATAAGTGACGTCGAGCACAGTGCACAACAGAGCGCGCGCTATGCCG
>JBMYWE010000045.1:0-10512 GCA_049607125.1 Granulosicoccaceae bacterium
GATATGGGCGGTTGAAGCTCTTAGGCTAATATTGCATTAGAGACGGATTTTCTTAGCCGTTGGCGCCAATTAGCTGAATTGGGCAGGTTGATTGCTTACAAATACCTGAAAGGCGCCTAGAGTGAATGGTCTAGGCGCACAGGCTAATCAGCGCTCGAGATGCTCTAATTTGCCCTCTTTGCCGTCCCATTCGGCTGCGTCTGGCAGTGGATCTTTTTGTTCGGTGATTACCGGCCAGAGTGGTGATAACTCTGCGTTCAGAGCGGTGAAGTGCTCTTGGTCGGCCGGCAGGTCTTCCTCGGCGTAGATAGCGTTGGCAGGGCACTCGGGCTCGCACAACGAGCAATCGATACACTCATCTGGGTCGATGACGAGAAAGTTTGGGCCTTCGTGGAAGCAATCTACGGGGCAGACTTCGACGCAGTCGGTGTATTTACATTTGATACAGTTATCTGTGACAACGAATGTCATGGAGACTCCAAAAAAAGCTAGCGATACTGATTTACAATTATACGGTGGAAATGGCACTAGTAGAACGATTCACTGCCTACAATTGGCAGAGAGACGCTAGGCCTCGACGTCAAAGGACAGCATAGATGAAACCCATAAAAAAAGCGGTATTCCCAGTGGCGGGAATGGGAACGCGATTTTTGCCTGCAACCAAAGCAAGTCCCAAGGAAATGCTGCCGGTTGTCGACAAGCCCCTGATTCAATATGCCGCTGAAGAAGCGGTTGCCGCAGGCATCGACACCTTGGTGTTTGTCTATGGTCGTACCAAAAATGCAATTGTCGATCACTTTGACAAGGCCTACGAGCTCGAGCGCGAGTTGCAAGAGCGAAACAAAACCAAGATGTTGGAATTGGTGCGTAATATTGTGCCACCGCATGTGGACTGCGTCTTTATCCGCCAGGCAGAAGCGCTTGGCCTCGGGCACGCGGTGTTGTGCGCCAAGCCCGTCATCAACGACGAGCCTTTCGCCGTTATTCTGGCCGATGATTTAATCAACTTTTCTTCTAAGCCGGTACTTTCGCAGATGGTCGATACCTACAACTTTCAGCACAGTTCGGTGCTGGGGGTTGAGCGCGTGCCGGAAGATGAGGTGAGCAGCTACGGGGTAGTTTCAGGCGATCAACTCAAGGGTAATCTGATCGAAGTAAGCGGCATTGTTGAAAAGCCACCAGTGGCTGAAGCGCCGAGCAATTTGGCGGTAGTTGGTCGATACATTCTATCGCCGCGGATATTCCAATTGTTAGAAAACACGCCGCGCGGTGCCGGTGGTGAGATTCAGCTCACCGATGCCATCGCTTCTTTGCTTAACGAACAACGCGTACTGGCCTACGAGTTCGAAGGCAAGCGCTTTGATTGCGGTAACAAGCTGGGCTACTTACAAGCACAGGTAGAGTTTGGCCTCGATCACCCGGAGTTCGGTGAGGAATTTGAGCAGTACCTCAACCAGCTGGATACCTCGAAAATTCGGACTGGGCACTCGCAGAGCGAGATCAAGACCGGTACCTAGTATTCAATTGATGTAGCTGAAGCGCCTCTCGTTAGGGGCGCTTTTTTTTGCTTGCATCTAATGTGTATTTATAAGGCTTTGTCTGGCTGATGCTACTACTCAGGTTGTTTAGATATTCAGTCAAGCCTTGCGTGTTAGTCGCTGCATGGCGGACTCGATGCCACGTGGTGTAAGCGGGAACATGCGTTCGTCCATTTGTTTGTGAATTAGCTTGGTACTGGGCACGCGTAACCAGCGTTGTTCCGGCTCGGGGTTGAGCCAGATCGCATGCGAAAAGTGGTCGAGTAGGCGCTGCATCCACAGTGCGCCTGGCTCTTCGTTCCAGTGTTCCACGCTGCCCCCAGCAGCCGAGATCTCATAGGGGCTCATGGCGGCGTCACCCACAAATATCAGCTTGTAGTCCTTGCCGTAGGTGCGGATGATCTCCAGAGTGCTTTTAGATTGATCCTGTCGGCGGCGGTTGTCTCGCCACATTTTTTCGTAAATGTAGTTATGAAAATAAAAGTACTCCAGCTGCTTGAATTCGCTTTTAGCGGCTGAAAACAGCTCTTCACATTGTTGGATGTAGTAGTCCATGGAGCCGCCCACATCCAAGCATAACAACACCTTGACGGCGTTTCGGCGCTCCGGCCTTAGGTGGATATCCAGTAGGCCAGCTTGGCGAGCAGTGTTAGAGATGGTGGTGCTTAAGTCGAGCTCGTCGGCGATCCCTTCACGTGTGAACTTTCGCAGACGCCGCAGCGCCATTTTGGTGTTTCTAATTCCGAGTTCAATATTGTCGTCAAGGTTTTTAAACTCTCTTTTTTCCCAGACTTTTACTGCGCTTCGATTGCGGCTGGCACCCTGAGATATGCGGATTCCCTCAGGGTTTTGGCCAAAGGCTCCAAACGGTGAGGTGCCGGCTGTGCCGATCCATTTGTTGCCTCCTTCGTGCCGCTCACGCTGTTCTTGGAGGCGCTCCTTGAAAGCTTCTAGCAGGGCGTC
The DNA here is from genome assembly GCA_049607125.1 of Granulosicoccaceae bacterium. GTDB lineage: Bacteria > Pseudomonadota > Gammaproteobacteria > CALCKW01 > CALCKW01 > CALCKW01. Next base: position 2,502 of record JBMYWE010000045.1, read on the forward strand.
CCAGCCGCCCATAGACTCCACTTCTCGACGCTCATCTTCGCTGAGCTCTAGCTCTTTACTGCGCTGTAGCCAATCGCTGGGAATCTCTGCAAATATCGCTTCCATCACGGTGTCAACGCCGTGCATATAAGCCCCAAAAACTGTATCAAAGCGATCATAGTGGCGTTCATCTTTGACAAGGGTAGTACGGCACAATTGATAAAATTGATCGACGCTGCAATTCGATAAGCCAGCACTTAGTGCCGAATTCAACGTGATCAGCTCGGTGACAGACACGGGTACACCGGCTTTGCGCAATTGATAGAAGAGGTCGATAAACATAGGTAATCGAAGGACGCTAGTTCTTGGTTTGGCGTCTATGCATAAACACTAGCCGTTCAAACAAGTGCACATCTTGCTCGTTTTTTAGCAGCGCGCCGTGCATGGCAGGAATTAAGCCGTTGGAGTCTTCGCTACGCAGTTTTTCCTCGGGAATATCGTCGGCAAGAAGCAGTTTTAACCAGTCGAGTAGTTCGGAAGTGGAGGGCTTCTTTTTGAGCCCTGGGGTATCGCGCACCTCAAAGAACAGGGTCAGAGCTTCACTAAGTAGTGATTTTTTAATCTCGGGATGGTGAACACCGACAATTTGCTCCATGGTGTCGCGATCTGGGAAGCGGATGTAGTGAAAAAAGCAACGGCGCAGAAAGGCATCGGGCAACTCTTTTTCGTTGTTGCTGGTGATGATCATCAGTGGCCGATGTCGCGCGGCGATTTGTTGCTGTGTCTCATGCACATAGAACTCCATCTTGTCGAGTTCGAGCAAAAGATCGTTGGGGAATTCTATATCTGCTTTGTCAATTTCATCGATCAGAACGACAGTGGGCTCGTCTGATTCAAAAGCTTGCCATAGGCAGCCTTTGACAATGTAGTTTTTGATGTCGTGAACTTTATCGTCGCCGAGTTGCGAGTCGCGCAGCCGAGACACCGCATCGTACTCGTACAGGCCGTGTTGGGCCTTGGTGGTCGATTTGACGTGCCAACGGTGCAGGGGGCGGCTGAGCGACCGAGCCACCTCTTCCGCCAGCTGAGTCTTGCCTGTGCCTGGTTCTCCTTTGATCAGCAGCGGGCGCCCCAGAGTGAGTGTGGCGTTGACGCTGGTCATCAACTCTGGCGTAGCGATATAGGTGGAGGTGCTGCTGAATTTCACTTGCTCTGTCATGCGAGTTCCGTGGTGTGTCTTCGATGGGGCAGGGCTAGAGTGCTCCGCCGGCCGGATGCTAAAGCCTGATAGTAACTGAATTTTACGCACTTGGCTGTGGCAGGTATTGGTCAGGTTAATTTTGTTATTGTTGTTGAGAAAGCTACAATAGTTACGGCCGAAACAATCTGTCGACCTCCAAACACTTGATCTCATATATTTTTGCGCTAAGACTTCAGGTATACGTTTCTGGCACTTCATCATACAAAAACTGATACCGCCCCGTTCTATGGCATATGGATTGCTGTATTTTGTTTGCGAACTTTTAATGTTTAAGGGTTCAGTGCTCAGCTGTCAGTCTGTCATCTGAGTGTGGTTTAGCCGGGTAGTCCGGCGTGTCAGCGAGATAATTCTCGCAACTCTCCCATGCAGGGCAAGGAAGTCTCTGTATGCTGTGTAATAGGCCTGTGCGTTGTACGTGCTGAGCTGGCACTTGGAGAGTGTCATCCAATACAAAGACAAGGAAAGTGTTATGCATATGGATAGTGATCAAGCTCTCGATAAATTGCGTGTCAACAGCCAAGGGCTGGGAGAGACGCGTACCCCCATGGCTCTGGACGATCAATTGAGCTTTTTGCTGCGTCGCTCGCACCAACGTGTGACGGGTCTATTTCAGCAAATGATGACCGTCAGCCAGCTCACCGCTCCTCAGTACAACGCCTTGGTTCGTCTACGCGAGAAAGGTCGTGTCTCTCAGAACCAACTCGGTCGATTGATCGACATGGATCCAGCTACCACGCAAGGGGTGATCAGTCGTCTAGTTCAACGTGGATACATTCAGCGTATACCCGATGAGGTCGATCGTCGCCGGGTGCAACTGACGCTGACAGATATCGGCCACCAAGTGTTGTTGGAAGCGATGGTTGTCGGTCGCGATATTCAAGAAAAGGCACTGATGGGTTTCAGCGAAGAAGAGCGAGCACAGCTCAAACGTTTGCTGGGAAAGTTAGCGCGCTAAGACTCGTGCCACCCAAGTACCAAGCCGCAGATACCCTGCGGCTGTTGCTCACTGCTAGAGCAGAGAACGACTGTCGTCTGCTTTGAGAATCACTAAGTTGTTGGGGAGGGCGTCTACCGGAGAGGCATCTTGTGGTGCAACTTCGGCAAGTAAGTCGCCGCAGCGACCAATGGCTTGCAAAAAGCCTTGAACGACTTGTTCAGCGGCCACTTTGCTTGAGAAGTCATCGACTATTTCTGCCCATTGTTGGTCTGAAATTTTCTCGCTGGCCCCGGTGTCAGCCAAAATCTCTACGTAATGTTCAGCGACGCTGACAAATAACAAGACACCAAGGCGTTGCTCGGTGTGGTGCAGTCGCTGGGCAAAAAACTGCTGCCTGGCCATACGCGCAGCTCTTTGGTGCTTGATCGCCTTGGGTATCAGCATATATTTGATAGGGCTTACTCTGAAGCCCACTGCTAGCGCAACAAATAACAACACTTGCATCGAATAGAGGCTGCTAAAGTCTTGCCAGCCTCCAAGGATAAACACTAAGCCGGGGATGATCATAGAAATGATAGCGGCCCACAGCACCGGGATATAGCGGTAGTTGTCGCTGGCGTCGGTAACCACTGTCACCAACTCGGCCAATGTGCGCCGCTCTTGCTCTGCAATAGCCGCACTGATGGCATCTTGGTCTGCTTGTGTTAGAAAACTAGTCATTACCATCCACCTGAGGCACCACCGCCACCAAATCCTCCGCCGCCGCCGCCAAAGCCACCACCTCCGCCAAAACCTCTCCCGCCAAATCGTCCGCCGTCATGGCCGTTACGACTGCGGTGCCCTCTGCTGCCACCTGTTGGAGCGCGACTCAACAGGGCGCCCAGTACAAGGGCTGCTAGCAAGCCAAAGTACCATTTCTGTGTACTTAGTCCGATGATTGCGCCTCCAAAGCCGCCTCCCACCAGAGCGTTGACGTATTGAGTTTTAACTCGGCCCTGCATCACGTGAGCGAGGCCAAACAGTGAAATGAAGCCCAGTGGAATGAGAGGAGAGTCCATTTTGCCGCCAGAGCGCTGGGGCGGTGTATAGCTTCCATCAATTGTTCCGATGATGGCGTCTATACCGCGGCTGATACCCTGATCGAAATTGCCTTGTTTGAAGGCTGGGCGAATCTCTTGCTGAATGATGCGCTTGGAGCGGGCGTCAGTGAGGTCTCCCTCTAGACCATAACCGACTTCGATGCGCATTTTGCGCTCGTCCCTAGCTACTAATAACAACACGCCGTTGTCGTGTTCTCGTTGGCCGAGTTGCCAGCGGCGTGCAGCCTCTAATGCAAAGCTCGACACGTCATAGCCCTGTAGATTGGGCACAGTCAGCACCACCACTTGATTGCTGGTGGCCGCCTCGTGTGAGGCCAGCTGCTGACTGAGTTTAGCCTCGGTGTCAGGGGAGAGCATGGCAGCCGTATCAACGACTCGGCCACTGAGTGCCGGGATAGTCGGTGCAGCATGAGCCCATTGTCCACACAGCAGCAGAGCAATGGCGCACAATCGCAAAAGCTGTGTCATAGCGGTCAGCGTTACCTGGGCTAGTTGAACTTAACTTGCGGGTTTTCTTCAGCGCCAGATTCAGCGCTAAATGTCTCGCGCTTTTGCATATCGGAGTACATCAGGGAGTGCCACCAGCGGCCAGGAATGGTGCGTAGTTCGGTGTTGTATTGTTGTACGGCGGTGATGTAGTCGCGACGCGCCACGGCGATACGATTTTCGGTGCCTTCGAGCTGGGCTTGTAGTTCGAGGAAATTCTGATTGGCCTTGAGGTCTGGGTAGGCTTCGGATAGGGCAAAGAGTTTGCTCAAGGCCTGTGTGATTTCGCCTTGGTTGGCCTGGAAGGCAGAAAAAGCTTCAGGGTTCGAGAGCAAATCAGCAGGAATTTGCATTTGCGTGGCTTTGTTGCGCGCTTCGATCACTTCAACCAAGACCTCTTCTTCGTGCGCGGCGTAGCCCTTGACGGTTTCAACCAAGTTGGGGATCAGATCAGCGCGGCGCTGAAATTGGTTTTCAACATTGCTCCAAGCCGCGGTGACACTTTCATCGTAGGTGGGAATATTGTTGATTCCGCACCCTGTGACTGAGGCGAGTAGGGCTGCTCCGATCAGGGCGCGTTGGAAGGTGTTCATGGTTGAGTTCCTTGCATGTAAAGTGCTTTGATGTCGTGTCAACAGCGAACCACATTAAAAAAGCATTTATAACACAGGGAGGTGGCAGGTACAGTAAGTCTAACCAAGCTTTCACTTGTGCCTCAGCACTCAATCGTTGCGAATCACGTTGGGCTCAATTTCGAGCACCACCCCAAATTTTTTGTCCACGGAGGCAATGATTTCCTGCGCCAATTGCATGATTTGTTGACCTGTCGCGCCGCCGTAGTTGACCAGCACGATCGCCTGGTGCGGATACACGCCGACGTCGCCATCGCGAAATCCCTTCCACCCGCATTGCTCTACCAACCAAGCTGCCGCCAGCTTGACTTCACCTTCGTCTGTCGGCCACTGCGGCAGATCGGCGAATTGCTCGGTCAGCGTTTGCGCTAACTGCGGGCTGACAATGGGGTTGGTGAAAAAACTGCCTGCGTTGCCTAGCTCCTCGGGAACAGGCAGTCTGCGGCTGCGTATACTGACCACGGCGTCGAACACTTCGCGAGCGCTGCAGTGCTCGGGGTCTCTCAACTCCTTTAACAGCGCCGGGTATTCAACGACAGGGCTGTCCTTGAGTGAGAGCCGAAACCACAAATAGGTGATGATGTAACGCCCGCGCAATTTGCCTTTGAAAGCGCTGTCGCGGTAGGCGAAATCGCATGCTTCTGCACCGATTTCGACAACCTCGCCGGTCTCGCGATCCACCGCTTCCAATTTTTCCAGTACGTCGGATATCTCGACGCCATAGGCACCGATGTTTTGCACCGGGGCCGCACCGGCATTGCCGGGTATGAGTGCAAGATTCTCGAGCCCATACCAGCCCTGCTCGACAGTGTGTGCTACCAGTCGAGGCCAGTCTTCACCGCCGCCAATTCGCAGCAGTACACTGCCATCCTCTTGGGGGAAGTGCTCAATGCCGAGTATGTTGATATGCAGTACCAAACCCGGAGGGGCGTCGACCATGATGGTGTTGCTGCCACCGCCGAGTGGGTAGACGGGTTGGCCGTTTTGCTCGGCCCATTCAAGTGCTTCGATCACATCAAACTCACTGCCCGCTGCGGAAAAAAAGCGCGCAGTGACGTCAAAGCCAAAGCTGTTGAACTCTTTTAGGGAGTAACCGGATTCGATGAACACGCGGACGCAAGACCTCTAGTGAGACGTGGATAGTACAACAGCAGGATAACACCACGGGCGATCATAAAGGTGCTAAAAGCTAGCCACAAGCCATGTATTTCCCACAGCTTGACGGCGGGAAGGGCAAACAGATAAACCACGGTGGCGAGGATCATTCCGTTACGCATTTCAGTGCTGTGTGTCGTGCCAATAAATATACCGTCCAATAGAAAGGCGGCCACACCGAGCAGGGGTAAAAAGACAAACCATAACAGTTGTTCATACGCGAATGCGCGCACATTGGGGTTATCGCTCTGCAGAGCGATTAGTTGTTCACCAAACAACCAAAGGCACAGACTCATGCCCGCCGCGAACACTAAGGCCCAAAAAGTGGCGGCTCTGATCGATTGGCGAAAATCAGCCGGTGAGCGCGCACCAAAGGCGTGGCCTGCTTGTACTTCAGCAGCGTGGGCAAAACCGTCGAGCGCGTAGGAACACAGATAGAAGAGATTGAGTAAAACACCGCAGGCCGCTAGAGCCAAACTGCCAAAATGACCGCTGATCGCGGTGAGCGAATAGAACACGGCGACCAGAAGTGTCGAACGCACGAAAATGTCTCGGTTGACCTTGAAGAGCAGTGTCCAGCTCTGCGACGGCCCGCTCTGGCCTCGGCGTAAATACCCCCGTAGCATCCACAGTCCGGCAAGACAGGCGCTGCTTTCAGCGATCGCGCTGGCTAGAGCGACCCCATCGACGGTCATGCCCAGCTGGTGAACAAAGACCACATCAAGCGCCATGTTCAGGCCATTGGCTGCTATCTGTATGGCTACGGCTGCACCCGCGCGGTCGACGGCGATCAGCACGGCAGTGGTGACCATGGCGGCGAGGGCGAGAGGCGCAGCGCTAAGCCGGTAGCTCAGGTAGTCAGAGATCAGCTCGGCCGGAGCGGCGGAGTCCGCCAATGCCGCGCTGATGTGGCTGAGAGGCCCTTGCAGCAGGGCCAGCACGGTACCGGCGACAAAGGCAATGGCCAGTGCGCGCTGAAATGTTGATCTGAGCGCCTGTTGATCATTCGCGCCAAACGCTTGCGCCACTAGTCCAGAGGTGCCCATGCGCAAGAAGCCGAACATAAAGAACAGCAACGAAATACTCGCGGCCCCCAAGTTGACGGCGGCGAGTAAGTGGTGATCGGGTAGGTGGCCAACCACAGCCGCGTCGACCATGCCCACCAGCGGCGTGCTGATGTTGGATAGCATGACTGGCCCGGCTATTCGCCAGGTTTTGGCCTGTGCGGCAGCGAAAGAGTCGGGTGACTTGCTGCTCAGTTGACCGCCGTCTCGGGCCGACCGATGCAGTCGTAGTTGATGCCGTAGCCTGCCAGGGTGGTTGGGTCGTACATGTTGCGACCATCAAATACCAGCGGCTCGCTCAGGGCCTCTTTGACGTTGTTCCAGTCTGGGCTGCGGAACTCGCGCCACTCGGTGTTAACCACCAGTGCGTCAGCACCGTAGAGGGCGTCTTCGGCAGTCCCCATCAGTGACAACTGACGTTTGCGCTCGGGGTATATCCGACGCGCTTCGTCCATAGCGACGGGATCGTACGCTTTGATCGTGGCACCGCGTTGCCAAAGCGCTTCCATCAGCACGCGGGAGGGGGCCTCGCGCATATCGTCGGTGTTGGGTTTGAACGAGAGTCCCCACAGGGCAAAAGTTTTACCGCTGAGATCCTCGCCAAATTTACGCGTGATTTTGTTGATCAACACGTGCTTTTGTCGCTCGTTTACCGCTTCGACCGCTGCCAGCAGCTCGGGCTCGTAGTGGGCACCGCGAGCGGTGGCAACGAGTGCTTTGACATCCTTAGGAAAACACGATCCACCGTAGCCGCAGCCTGGATAGATAAAGCTGAAACCAATGCGGCTGTCAGACCCGATGCCGATGCGCACGTTTTCAATGTCGGCACCCAGTCGGTCGGCCATGTTGGACAGCTCATTCATAAAGCTGATTTTGGTGGCGAGCATGGCATTGGCGGCATATTTGGTTAGCTCCGCTGAGCGAACGTCCATCACAATCAAGCGATCACGGTTGCGGCAGAAGGGCGCGTAAAGTTCGCGCATTTTGGTGGTGGCGTGTTCGTCATCGGTGCCAATAATCACTCGATCGGGTTTCATAAAGTCGTCGACCGCCGCCCCTTCTTTGAGAAACTCGGGGTTGGAGACTACATTGAAACTGATGTTCTCGCCGCGTGCATCGAGGGCTTGTTGCACGCAGTCGCGCACAATATCGGCGGTGCCGACTGGCACAGTGGATTTGTTGATGATAATGCGGGGCTCAGTCATCAACTGGCCGATGCTGTTGGCCACCGCTTTGACGTAGCGGACATCGGCAGAGCCGTCTTCGTCGGGCGGGGTGCCCACCGCGATAAATTGTAATTCGGCGTGTGCTACAGCGCGTTCGACGTCGGTGGTAAAATCGAGGCGATTCAACGCGCGGTTGTTGCGGATAATGACATCTAGGCCCGGCTCATGGAT
>JBMYWE010000046.1:0-2359 GCA_049607125.1 Granulosicoccaceae bacterium
TTCTCTGAACAGTCTTGTGGGGACCGTTTTAAGGCCTGTTATCAATCGGCTAACGACGGTTGAGCGCGCCACTTAAGGCGTAGTTAGCGTTTTTAACAACATAATGGCGGGTTCCTCGCCCACTTCTTCGTGCGAAATTTTGACAGGTACCATGTGGTGCTCTAGGGCCAGCCAGTAGTTGGTGATGCGCTTTTTGGTTTTTTGGGCGATGTGTAGAGTTTTGTACTCTTTTTTGCTGACCACCAAGTCTTCGGTGCCTAACACTTCGAACTTGGCGACGTCTTTGCCGCGACGATCGAGCACTGGCAGCTCGAAGTTGTCTCGGTGTTCCTGCATTTGCAGCATCACAGCTAGCACGGCACTCACCTGATCTTGCACCTGCTCGCCAATTTCGACACGGGTCTTTTTTCCTCTGTCATTGCTGATGAGCGCTGTCTTTTCGGCAAATTGGATTTCGATATGGCGTCGACCGCGTTTGGCACCCGGTTTTTTTTGTATGTACTTTGATGGTCGAGGCGTGTTGTTTTTAAGCTCAAACCAACTCTGTTCGTCTAACTTGAGTTTGTCTCCTGCCAGCCAAGTGGCGAGACCAGATGCCGCGCGACTACTGCGTTGCATCAACCATCCTTCGCCGTTCTTTTCAAGTTCGAGGCTGACATTAGCCGCATGCATCTTGAGGTATTGCACTCGATATTGGGCACTGAAGGCCTGCAGGTCGGCGAGGGCGAGACCGGGCAGCAGGCAAATGAGAGGCACTAAAAACAACCTCAAGCCAAATTTCTTCAGGCTCAAATCAAAAGTGTGCAAGGTCATGGCGTTGTTGACGTTTTGACTGGCGTGGAGCGCGCGGTGCGGTACGGCGGCTTGCCGCTGTGTTTCACCTTGCTTACTGGTGTTGCACTGGCTCCGCCAAGTGTTGATCGTCCAGCCATGCTTCATTGCCTCTGAGTTCAAGTCTTCCGCTGACTAGCCACTGGGTAGCGCAGGGGTAAATGTGGTGTTCAAAAGGTAGCACCTTAGAGGCTAAACTGTCAGCGTCGTCCCCGGTCTCGATAGGTATGCGCGCCTGCAAAATCGCAGGCCCGCTATCGAGTGCAGGGCTGACAAAGTGCACCGTTGCACCGCAGTGGCTATCGCCGGCTGCCAACGCGCGCTCGTGCGTGTGCAAACCTTTGTACTTAGGTAACAAAGATGGGTGAATGTTCAATGATCGACCGAGAAATTGGGTGACAAATTGCTCACTCAGTATACGCATATAGCCGGCTAGTAAGAGATGACTGCAACCGTGTTGCTCGATGAGCTCTTGCATCGCACGGTCGGCGCTGAGTCGGTCGGGGTGGTCTTTGGGCGAGACCACCGCTGTTTGTATGCCGCGCGCACGCGCCCACTGCAAGCCTTGGGCGCTCGCCTTGTCACTGGCCACTAGCGCAACCTCGGCGTCGATCTCGCCGGTGGTGCAGGCATTGACGATGGACTGCATGTTCGACCCGCGGCCCGAGATGAGGATGGCTAGTCTGGCGCTCACGAGCGGTACACCACCTGTTCACCCTCGGCGCGAATGATCTCGCCAAGACACCAGGCTTGCTCGCCCGCTTGTTTGAGGGAGTCAAGTGCTGCTTGTGCTTGATCAGCGGGAACGCATGCCACCATGCCCACACCACAGTTGAAGGTGAGCCGCATGTCAGCGGGGTTGATATTGCCCTCGCGTGCGAGCCAGTCGAAGATGGCGGGCATCTGCCAGCTGGAGGTGTCAATGCGCGCCGCCAAACCTTTGGGTAGAACACGCGGCAGATTTTCGGTCAGGCCGCCACCGGTGATATGGGCGAGCGCGTGCACAGTGTGTTGTTCGATCAGCGATAGAACGCTCTTGACGTAAATGCGGGTGGGGGCGAGTAGGTGGTCGGCCAGCGGTTTGCCGTCAAGATCTTGGTCGAGAGACGCGCCGCTTATTTCGAGCACCTTGCGGATGAGTGAATAGCCATTGGAGTGCGGGCCGGATGAGGCCATTCCAATGAGTACGTCGCCTTCAGCGACGGTGTCGGGTTGGATGATTTTGTCGTGTTCAACCACGCCGACACAGAATCCGGCCAGGTCGTAGTCACCGGCTTCGTACATGCCGGGCATCTCGGCGGTTTCACCGCCCACCAGAGCGGCCCCCGCCAGCTTGCACCCCGCGGCAATGCTCTCCACCACCGTGGCGGCGACATCGTTGTCGAGCTTGCCGGTGGCGTAGTAGTCGAGGAAAAACAGCGGCTCGGCGCCGGCGACCACGAGGTCATTGACGCACATGGCGACCAGGTCGATGCCGATGGTGTTGTGCACTTGCATATCCATGGCCAGGCGCAGCTTGGTGCCCACG
>JBMYWE010000046.1:2369-10416 GCA_049607125.1 Granulosicoccaceae bacterium
GAGCGTTGCCGGCCGCGATGTCGACGCCTGCATCTTTGTAGCTCAGGGAGTTGCGACGGGTATCGTCTGATTGACTCATGTGAAAAAGTATCCGGTATGAAGGTTGGAAGCGAGATCAGGGTATTTTACACTGAGTCACTTCACCCTCGCACGGTGAATCATCGATTTGTCAGACACATCGCTTTTTGATCAACGGAAATCACTACATGATGGCGCGGAATTCCCTTCGACTCTTGCCGCTTTTACTCTTGGCTTGTCTGCTCTTATCGACCATGAGCCGGGCAGAGGATGCGACCATCCAGCAAACAATGCCGGTAGCAGATCGCAGCTCACCCGAGCGGATCAAAGCATCCATACGTGGCTTTTTTGAGGTGCTGAGTGCGCTGCCGGGGGAGCCTCTAGACAACCAGACTCGACGTGAGTTGGCCGGTGAGGCTGACAGCTATCTGCAGGGCTATCGCTACACTGCGGAGAACGAGGCGCTCTACCTGCAGCTCTTTTTTGATCGCAATGCGGTGCTGGAGCGGGTCAAGCGTGAGCGAGACGCGATGCACGGCGGCATGCCGGTGGTGGTGTCGGGCCAGCCGGTCTTGTTGTGGTTAGCCGTGACGCAGGGCAGCCTAGAGGCGCTGCTGACCGAGGGTTCGCAAGGTTTGCTGCCCAACACTTTAGCTGATGTTTCTCTGGCGCAGGGCCAGCCTGTAGTGCTTCCTGCCGACGATGCGCTAGCGCGCGGTGAAGTGCAATTGGCTCAGCTGCGCCGGGGTGAGGTTGAAGCTATCCTGCGTGCCTCGGCCAAGTACGGTATGAACCGTGTGTTGATGGGGTCTTTGTCTCTGGTAGACGGCGACCAGTGGTCAGCCACCTGGCAAATCCCAGGGGCGGGTCGTCAGTGGCGCTCTGCGCCGGGCACCTTGGATACCGTTCTGCACCAAGGAGTGCTGGGGTATAAGCAGCTCACTTCTGCGGCGCCTGCTTCGGCCGAGCGCCGCTTCGGGCTAGGCGACGATCAGGTGGCGGTCAGCGTTGGAGGTGTTGCCGATATGAATGACTTTATCTGGATAAACCAGCGTCTGGCAGCCTTGCTCGGAGAGGACAAAGTGCGGCCAGTGGTGGTGGGGCGCGATAGCGTATTGTTTGCCGTCAGTGCCAACCGCGACGTCAACTCGGTGCAGCGTCAGCTGCAAACGGTGAACCGCCTGTCGGCAATTCCGCAACAGTTTAATAGCGCAGAAAGCACGCAATCGGCTGATCTCAGCTACATGCTGCATTGATTCGCCTAGCTAGCTCTCGACGCAGCGCTCCGTGAACGATCACAACAAACACTCTTCCACCTGGCTGGCCGGTGGGCAAATGCCGCTCGATTTGCGCCCTGAGAGCTATCAGAGCTTTGAGAGTTTTGACGGCGGGGCCAATAGCCTGACGGTGTCAATGCTCAAAGCCATGGCATTGGGTCAGGGAGAACCTCAAGTATTTTTGTGGGGTGCCTCTGGCTCGGGCAAAAGCCATTTACTCAAGGCTTGCTGCGATTGGCGCCAGCGACACGGCGGTGAGGCGAACTTGATTCAGCTCAGCAGTGCCAACGCCTGTGCCGCCCTCGACAGTGACGCGGTGTTGGATTCTGGATTTGTCTGTGTCGATGAAATAGAGCAACTGGCCGCTAAACCCGCCTTGGAAAAACTGGTCTTCAATCTGATCAATAGCGTGCGTGCATCGGGTGGCCGCCTAGTGTTGGCTGGCGCACAGGCCCCGCAGCACCTCGGTGTTGAGCTACCCGACCTGTTGTCCCGTTTGAGTTGGGGGCCCGTGATACGCATTGATCCGCTCAGCGATGAAGCTTTGACGGCACGACTGTGTACTCGCGCCGATGCCTACGGCATGCGCCTGAGCGAAGAGGTGGCTCGTTTTATTATTCAACGCTGTCCGCGCGATTTGCTCGCCCTAGAGGCTTTGCTGGAGCGCTTACACCAAGAATCGCTGGTGGAGCGTCGGGCCTTGACCATTCGCTACGTGAGCCAAGTGATCAATCGTCCTGATCCAGTGGCGAAAAACTAGCCAAGCTCGGATGTTTCGTCTCTGGCTCGCGCCCTCACTACGCCCTTGACCTGTCAGTGGAATTTTCTTCATGCGACGGTAGAACCTAGCCACGCACCCCACACCAGCGTTCCTTCAGAAAAAACAACAAATCAAATGATTACTCGATCAATGCTCGTTGTGATGAAGTATCCGGGCCTGAGTTTTCACCCCATCCAAAGGATGAAAGGCCACCTCGTGTTTGTTTTTGCAGCGGGTGGTTTTTGAGCTGGGTTAAGTATCCGTCGACAGTGTCTGTGTCTCGTCGCCAACACATTTCCTCACGAGTGCACCTAAATATGTTGGTTCGGTGGAGGAAGAGGGTTGAGTTAGTCGGTTTTTAACTTGGGTGGACGTGGAAGGTAGCGCAAGTAGAAATAGCTCGAAACAAACAGCAGCACACTACACACCACCAGGGCCCAGCCCAAGGTCTTCCAGGTTTGGATGTAGAAAGCGATATCCAGCCCGGCGGCGAAAAGCCACATGGCCACCATCGCTACGCCGATATAACTCTTGGCGCGGCCGTGGATGAAGCCACGCACGGGTAAAACCAAGGGCACCACCAAGATCAACAAAATCAGCGATCGCGGCACTTGCTGCGGTGGTGAATACCAGCTGATCCAGTTAAACGTGAGCAGCAAGGTGGCGGCGTAGCTGACGAGGGAGACTTGCCTGGCTAACTTTAGCTTGCTATCAGTGGCGATGCTCGGGCTTTGAACTGAAGCTTGTGTGTGCCCCATGTCAGCAGCCGGTTTTATTGTTGTTAGCCATTGTTTAGTTATTCGTCTGTGCGTGAAGAGTGTGTGCCAGTCTTGCGATTCTCTCGCCTTGCGCCCTCGCCAGTTGCCGTTCACAGGCATCAAGAGTGCGTTTGCCATCGGGGCCAGCCAAGTGACTGGCTCCGTAGGGTGTGCCACCGGCCACGGTTGTGTTCAGTCCGGTTTCGCTATAGGGCAAGCCTGCTACCAGCATACCGTGGTGCAGCAGCGGCAACATCATGCTGAGCAAGGTGCTTTCTTGGCCGCCGTGCAAGGAGCCGGTTGAAGTAAACACGCCGGCTGGTTTGTCGCGTAAATGTGAACCCAGCCAAGTATTGATCGTGCCATCGACAAAGTACTTGAGCGGCGCGGCCATATTGCCAAAGCGAGTAGGGCTGCCTAGCAGCAGACCATGACAGCACCTCAGGTCTGCTTCGGTCGCGTAGGCGGCACCCGATTCGTCAAGTTGAGTTGAGCTGTTGTCATTGACGGGGTAGACCGAGGGAACGGTGCGCAAAACCGATTCGCAGTCCGCAACCCCGTCGACGCCACGGGCGATTTCGCGGGCCAGGGCAGCTGTACTGCCGTGTCGGCTGTAGTACAGCACCAGTATGTTGATCATGTGCCTGTCTCCGGCTTAGCCATTTTATGGTACTGGGGCATGGGTGTTAGTTGGCGACCTACTGCGTGCGCGCTCTAGGGCCAAAAAACGTAAGTCATCTGAACGGGTGTCGCCTATTGTTCGCTGTCAATCTCCAAGGCGGGTGCCAAACAGCGGCGATCTGCCATCGAGCAACTAAACTTTGCAATCGAATCCTATTTTACACCATGCTGGAATTGCTCATCCATTGTCGGACGATGCAATTGTTGGCTGACAATACCTCGTTGGAGATCTGGGCATGAGCCACCAATCAAGTGATCCCGCACTGCGGTTGCCCGCTGGGCCACTGCAATTGCCGTCTCTCGCTGACTATTTGTTGGGGCATGGGGTTATAGACGCTGACCAGCGCCATGTGCTGAACCAACTAGACGCTACCCAGCAAGACAGCGTGCAACACCCCATCGCCTTTGTTGCCGCACAACACTTTGAGTCGGCAGCACTGAGTAAACCTCTTACTACACCCGTATTGATGGAGTGGCTTGCGGCGCAGCTCAGTATCCCCATTTATCACGTGGATCCACTCAAGGTTGATGTCGCCAAGGTCACCGAGCAATGCTCTTTTAGCTATGCCAATAGCAAAAACATTTTGGCGGTGGAGGTGCACCCTAATAAGGTGGTGTTCGCCACGTGTGAACCTTGCGATTTCAGCTGGGTAGAAGAGCTCTCGCGACTGTTGCAACGAGACATCGATACGGTGTTTCTTGACCCCGAAACGCTGCACCGTTATCAGCTCGAGTTTTACAGCTTGGCCAAGACGATGATCGGGGCAGAGAAAGACCAGACTGCGCCCGTCTCGGGTATGCAGAGCTTCGAGCAACTGATGGAGCTTGGCCGGCAAGGCAAGCTGGACGCCAACGATCAGCACGTGGTGAGCATTGTCGACTGGTTGTTGCAGTACGCCTACGAGCAGCGCGCATCAGATATTCACCTCGAGCCACGCCGCGATACCAGCGGAGTGCGATTTCGCATCGACGGAGTACTGCACGCCGTGTACGACATGCCAGCCTCGGTGGGTTTGGCCGTCACCAGCCGGCTCAAAATTCAGGGTCGCATGGATGTCTCTGAGAAGCGTAAACCGCAGGACGGGCGTATTAAAACGCGCGACAAAGAGAACCGAGAAGTTGAGCTTCGTCTTTCAACCATGCCCACCGCCTTTGGCGAAAAACTGGTGCTGCGGATATTCAACCCAGACGTGCTCACCCGAGATATCAGTGAACTGGGTTTTGCCGCCGAAGAGCGCTCGCGCTGGCTAAAAATGCTCAGTCGTACCAGCGGCATCGTATTGGTCACTGGGCCCACGGGCTCGGGCAAAACGTCAACCCTGTACGCCAGTTTAAAGCTGCTGGCACGTCCAGAGGTTAACGTCTGTACCATCGAAGACCCTATCGAGTTAATGGAGCCGAGCTTCAACCAAATGCAGGTGCAGCACAACATTGACCTGGATTTCGCCTCGGGTGTTCGCACGCTGCTTCGACAAGACCCCGATGTGATCATGGTCGGTGAAATCCGCGATCCGGAGACCGCCGTGGTAGCGGTACAGGCGGCGCTGACCGGGCATTTGGTACTCTCGACCATGCACACCAACGACGCCCCTTCAGCGGTGGCGCGATTGATGGAGCTCGGCGTGCCGCCGTATTTGATCAACGCCACCTTGGTCGGGGTGTTGGGTCAGCGCTTGGTGCGCACACTATGTGAGCACTGTAAAACCCCTCAGCCAGTGGATATCAACAAATGGCGCGAGTTTATAAACCCTTGGCGGGCGCCTGCACCTGCCTCTGCCTGCGGACCCGTGGGCTGTCTGGAATGCCGCAACACGGGTTTCCAAGGTCGCCTAGGGATTTATGAACTTTTGGAAATGGATGACTCCATGCGGGCCTTAGTGCGCGACGAAGCAGATGTCGACGCGCTGCGTAAGAAGGCCTATTTGAATGGCATGAAACCTTTGAGAATCGGCGGTGCACGGCGTGTGAGCGACGGTGCCACAACCGTTGGTGAGGTGCTGAAAGTCTCTCCGATTGCCCTGTGAATGCGCACGTTTTTAATGTTGTTAAAGATGCATTTATGAGCGTGGTTGCCACTAGCTCTGATAAATAGCTGCCTGTACACTAAGCGGTCGGCAGTACTCAATCGACACCGACAGGTGGTTGAAATACTCACTTGCTCGCTCCTTAGAATAGGTGTTTTTTCTGCCATGTACGTTAAGAATGGTAAGAACTACGCCCATGAACATCACTATGCAGGCTTCAACTACAGCGCAGGCGCTCGGGTTTACTGGGCTCACTCAGTTTGTCAGCGACGTCGATGCCATCATTGAGCATTGTCGCCACGGCGATCGGCTGGGCATTGACGACGACCTGATCGCCGAGATCTGGGACGAAGAACCCGAACTCCAGGTGGCCCCTCGTCGAACCCGGCAACGTACACCACAGACTTTTGAGCAAGGTGAAAAACTGGAGCTACTGGCACCGGTGCCTAAAAAATCTAGCATTTTGCCAGCGTTGGCGAGTGTTGCCGTTATTCTTGCCACCGGAGTTGTCACCTTTGGTTTGATGCAGTACTTGGAGCAGCGTCGAGAACTGAGCCCGGAAATGGGCAGTTTGAGTCTGGCCGAGGCGCAGCCGCCTGTCGGCCGAGGTCTGGTTTTGAACCCTGCCCAGATACGATACTGCATTGCCCAGGGCATTCGGCTATCTACAGCTTCTGAGCAAGGGACCGCGCTATCGCGTGAGGCCGAGAACAAGCTCGCAGATCTCTACGAGGACTACGACAGCCGTTGCGCTGAATACCGATTTCAAGCAGGCGCGTTTGACCAAGCTCGCCGTGATGTCGAGAACCGTCGCCTCATACTGGAGCGGGAGGGGCTTGCTCTGCTGTCCCCGACTGCTGAGCCTGTCACCCCCGAAACAGCTGCCGCTATAGAGGCACCTAAGCAAGCGCCGCAGTTGCAAATTATTCCAAGAGAAGCACCAGTGCCTGAAGTCGCGGGAGAGCTTGAAACGCAAGAAACCACTGAGCCTCTCGCTGTTTTTGACGGCAAAGCCCGCAAGTACATCAAAGATCTGCAATGGCGCCTCTTTAAACTAAAGTACTACCAAGGCCCAATCGACGGAGTGGACAGCCCGGCTACGCAACGGGCGATCAGAGGCTTCTTTAGCGTGCATCACACGGACATTGATCAGGGCGATGAAACGGCGGTTTTTCGAGCGATCGAAGAGCGCTATCAAAATCGTTGATGCCAGCTCTGCTCATTTGGGTTAAAAGGTGTTTTTAGTTGAGAGAATCGATGAGCGGTGATGTGTTGGAGCATCGAGGCGTAGTGGCCGTTTGCTTTGCTTGCGGTGTGGAGAAAGCACGAGTTTTTTCACGCTGTGATGCGTGCGGGCAGCAGCCCAGCAGTGACGATGAAATGCTCGATGCTCTGCTGCTGAGTCGCTATGCCAGTACTGAGATATTGCTCTCAAGTGCCATCGCTGAACGCTCTCCCGCCGTGGTTATCAAGAGCGCCGATCGAACCACTATGCGCACGGCGGCCAAGGTCTTGCGCGATCCGCAGCTGCGTGTCTTGGTTGGTCTTGATCCCATTGAAAAGTCATCGCCGGCAACACTCGCAGAGGCGCCCGCCGAGCAGATTCTGGAGCGCTTGGTGCGCGCTGCACAGCAAGAGAGCGCAGATGAGCCGCTGCAGTTGTCAGCTTGTGTTGTTGGCCACAGCTCCTTATCTGTCTGGGCACAAAATGAGCAATTGCTTCAGGCTATGCATAACGAGGCCGGTCAGGCCTCAGTCGACTTATTGCTTGAAGCGCTGGTGGAAATTGCTGAGCGTTGTAAATCTCTAGGCGGGCAGAGCTGGCGCGATCACCTCAGTGTTATTGCTCTGTCCCTAGATCGCTCGCGCGGTGTCGAACAGCGCGACATTGAGCGTGCCTACGAACGGTCATTGACCGATCGTCTAGTCGTTGCACTCGAGAGGGTGCGAACCGAAGACCTGATTGAGCTGTTTTCGCGACTGGAGACAGTCACCGCGCGTCGGCGCGACAAACAACCATTGCCGATTCACAAGGCCTTGCTTGATGTCTATAAGCATCACGCGGTCAAAACCTTGCGCAAAGAGGGTGACAACGCCAAGCGTTTGATCTCTGCTATCCACACCGGAGCCTCTGATGATGACGCCCTGTGTCAGTCGCTGGTAGACGAATTGGAGAGACTTATCGCCCGGTGGTGTGCGGTCGCTCGCCCACTGGGCGGCGTGATTGCCGATCGCGACATGGCCAGTGTTCGGCGAGAGTTGCAGGGCGAACTGCAAGATGTGGCCGATCACCTAGCCAAGCAGGGTGAAAATGATTTGTCGGGCAGGGCCTCTAGGCTCGCCTTAGATTTGTTGTAGGCGTGCCCGTGACACCCAGAACAATAGGAAGCTCAGCGTGAGTGTTTTTAAACAACTTCGGCATCGGCGCCTCAACAAGGAAGAAGCGCTGCTCGATCGTGAAATTGACACCATTCAGCGAGTGATGGAAGACGAAGCCTATCAGAATACCTTTCTAGCCCCCGAGGTCGC
>JBMYWE010000047.1:0-6912 GCA_049607125.1 Granulosicoccaceae bacterium
TATACACCCCAAATAGACACGGCAGAGGCGAAAAATTTGCGGCAACTAGCCGTGCCATTGTTCGAGCGGCACGCGACTAACGGGGTGATCGAATTTTCGTATCAGTGTCGATTGTACCTTTCTGAACCACATACTCTCTAGATTTCGATGGGACTTTATGCATTGAGCAGGCGACTACTCAAGCAACCCATCTACCGGCCTTATTTAGTCGGCTTTGGCCTAGTTAACAAGAACAACGAAAGACCAGTAAACAACAAAGCCAGAAACACCAGCAGATAGGGATGGGAGCCTTTGTAAAATAAGTAAAGCCAACTGCCAAACATCATCGCAATAGCCAGCGATTTGGCTCGGTAATCAATGGCTCCGTGCCGAGACCACTGACGGAGTGCTGGCCCAAAGTAGCGGTGCCGCAACAACCACCAACGGAACTTTGGCGAGGCCTTACTACCGGCCCACAGTGCGACGAGTAAGAAAGGCGTGGTGGGCAACACCGGCAGAAACACCCCCAACAAACCAAGGCCAACGGCCAGCCAAGCGATGCTGTAAAAGACATAACGCATCAATCTAGCAAGCCCCATGGGCTGTGATTGATGGCAACGCCTAGCATCTGCGCAAACGCTAATAGCGCCCCCACGAAACTGAGCAGTTTGAGAGGTCGGTTGGGTGCTCGCTTAAGTGCAAGTGTACCCAAAACGATATAAACCAGCAGCAAGATCAGCTTGAGCCCCAACCAAGGCACAGCCAACGGCGAGAGCTTGAGTGTATAAGCCAAAGTCAAGCCACTGAGTAGCAAAAAAGTGTCGACGACGTGAGGCAAAACTTTACTCAGGCGGTGCTCAATTAGCGCTGACCCGCACAACATCCAGACAAACCTCAGGGCAAAGCCGGTGACGCTAATGACGGCAAGGCTCATGTGCAGCTGTTTGATCAGGGGGTAGGTTTCTATCATTGATTGGGGCGGTTCCATCGGCTTGAACACAGGGGCCACACCGAGTGTGCTACAGCGCCCCATGGAAGTGAAGCAAAAGCCGACATCACTGGTCAGTCAAACAAGTCGTTTGGAATTCAGTGCTGGTCCAAAGTGCATTTTTCAAGAGTCGACATGAAAGCCTGCAGGTTGGTGAAGTGGGCAAAATCCAGCGACAAGTGCCCTGCGAGAGCTCTAGATCCTCAATCATTTCATTGACTGACCACTAGCGCGTACAATGCGAGGCTGTTATCGACACAACCTCAGGATGCCTTCCTTGGAGCACCGCGCCAGAAAACGCTTTGGGCAGAATTTTTTACACGACCCCTCTGTGATCGAGCGCATTGTGCGCACCATCAACCCCAAACCCGATGAAAATCTGGTCGAGATAGGTCCGGGACTTGGCGCTCTGACGCTGCCACTGCTCGAAGCTGCGGGCAAAATGACCGCCATCGAACTCGACCGCGACCTGATCCCTAAGATCGAAGCGGCCGCCATTGGCGTGGGTGAGCTGAGCGTGCGCAGCATGGATGCCTTGCAAATGGACTTAGGCCAACTCGCGCAGGAACTTGGCGGGCCAATCCGGGTAATCGGTAACCTGCCCTACAACATCTCCACACCGTTGCTGTTTCATTTGTACCAATACAAAGACTCAATCAGCGATATGCACTTTATGCTGCAAAAGGAGGTGGTGCAGCGCATGGCAGCCGAGGCTGGCGACAGCCACTATGGCCGCCTGAGTGTCACCACCCAATACCACTGCCGAGTGGCGCAGCGATTCCTGGTGCCTCCAGGCAGTTTTAATCCTCCACCCAAGGTTGATTCGGCTATTGTGTCGCTGTACCCACACCACCAACCTCCCTTCGATTGCGGCTCTGAAAAAGCGCTTGCCACGGTGGTCTCTAGCGCTTTTGCCCAGCGCCGAAAAACCCTTCGAAACAGCTTGCGTGAACTAATGGACGAGCAGGCTATCGAATCTTGTGGACTCGAGCCGACAATTCGTCCAGAACGGATCACTCTGGAAAAGTTTGCTGCACTTTCGCGACACCTGCACCATATCTCGACGCAGTAAGACCGCGTTAGCAAGCAACCGCCCGCCAAGGGCAGCTAAAATTTCTTATACTTCGTCTAATAGACACGCAGTCAGCACCCGCCTGACTCAGGCAAGGACAACAAAGCATGGCAATTGATCTCAGCGATGGCATTCAGGTGGAAGTAGACACCCTTTATGTAGAGTCTGAATCCAGCCCCGACGAGCACCGCTTCGTGTTCGCTTACACCGTGACCATACGCAACCAAGGGGAAGTACCGGCCCGATTGACCAATCGCCATTGGAAAATCGTTGACGCCAACGGCAAGGTGCAAGATGTACGCGGCGAAGGTGTCGTGGGTGAACAACCTCATCTCAAGCCAGGTGAAGGCTTCCAGTACACCAGCGGCACCATGCTCGAGACCTCTATGGGCACGATGGGTGGCACTTACCAAATGATCACTGACGACGGTAAAGAATTCGACGCCACTATTCCGGATTTTTTACTCACCGCCCCACGGACATTACATTAAGTTTCTGTTTTCAAGGCATTCTCACTGGCACAATAGACCCTCAACCGCCCTCATTCTGAGCATGCCTGCATGGGACTCAAACACAGCTACACCCTCTTCGCGCCGTTGTACGACCCGCTCGTGCAAAGAGCTACTCTAAGTGCCCGCGCTCGCAGCCTCAGCCGACTGCAGGGCTTCGAAGGCAGACTACTGGTGCCCGGCTTTGGCACGGGCCTAGACATAGATTTCCTCCCAACTCAGGCGCACATCAGCGCACTGGATCTCACCCCCGCTATGCTCGATCGCGCCAAGGCGCGGGCCGCACAAACCAAGCTAGATATCAATTGGCATGTCGGTGACGCGCAGGCTCTGCCTTTTGACGATCAACAATTCGACGCGGTGTTGATGCACCTCATTCTAGCGGTAGTACCCCAGCCCGAGCTGGCCCTGCAGGAGGCCAGCCGCGTACTCAAGCGCGGCGGTCGCTTGTTGATCTTGGACAAATTCTTGCGACAAGGCTCTTGGTCACCGATACGCCGCTTGCTCAGCCCAGTGATTGGCCAGATCGCAACGCGTACGAATGTGGTGTTTGAGGATTTACTGGTACATACACCTGAACTTCACGTTCAAGAAGACAGTTCAGCAGGCCTCGGCGGGTGGTTTCGCCAAATCGAAGCGACCAAGTCATTGTGACAGCACACTAAACCAGCGGACAGATTAACGATATGACCACTTATGTTGTGGGGGATTTACACGGCTGCGCCGATGAACTGCAGCGGCTACTAGAAAAGCTGAACTTCGACGAGCGCAAGGACAAACTCTGGTTGACAGGAGATCTCATCAACCGCGGCCCTGCTTCTCTGGACGCCTTGCGCCTCATTTGCAACCTTGGCGACGCCGCCGTCACAGTGCTCGGCAATCACGACCTCCATTTGCTCGGCTGTTGGGCGGGGGTACGCACAGCTCGACCGGGAGACACCGTCGATGAAATACTCGACGCGTCCGACGGTGATGAACTCTGCCAGTGGTTGCGCCAACAACCGCTGATGGTGCGAGACGGCAAATACGTTTTGGTGCACGCTGGCCTCTACCCTGGCTGGGATATAGACACCTGCGAACGCCGCGCGCGCAAATTTGAGTCTCACTTGACCAGCGACAACTACCGCGCCGTGCTCGAAAGCATATTCGACGGCAAAACCCCATGCCGAGAACGCAGAGACTTCGGCCTACCCGAAAAGCTGCGCTTTACTGCAGCAGCATTTACCCGCATGCGTTTTGTCGATGCCGACAACTTAGCGCTTAACATGCGTGAAAAAGGCACTCCTGACGGCACCATGGGGTCCGCGATCCCCTGGTTTGAAGCAGCGGGCGAGCGTTTCGCTGAGTTTCGCGTGTTCTCTGGACACTGGGCCGCACTCGGTCATCGGCAGCGCCAATGGTTGACCGCGCTCGACAGTGGTTGCGTGTGGGGCGGCAGTCTAACCGCCGTGCGACGCAACGCACCGCAAAACAGCACCTGCGAAGACTGCTCTCATTTACAAGCAGATGTCTTGGTCAACGGTAGGTAGGACGGGTTTGCTTACGCATCTGGCAGGCGGCGCTCGGGGTGTTCACGTCGTGGCTATAGCGGCTTTGCCTGGCGCGCTTAGGGCTTACTAGACCAACCTTGTATTCTACGCCTCGACATTACTCAGCGCGTTGAGCTGCCGCGCAGGGTGTCAATCATGGTGTTGGCGACCACGCCGCCAACGGCACTCATGTCGGTAGATTCGAGATAGACGCCGTCCAAACTCAAGCGACACAAGCCGTGCAGTGTCGCCCAATTGGCCTGGGCGATTCGCAGACTGTCTCGTTTACTCAGCAAGGGCTGATGCTGCTGCACGGTTTGCTCTACCCAAGCGGCATAGGCATCAAAACAGTCGTAAGCCACAGCTTTTAACTCTTCAGTGGCACCGCCCACCTTCCAGATGCTACGCCCGAACATGAGCTCGTATAGCTCTGGCTGGGCGCTGGCAAAATTCACGTAGTCGCTCACAAAAAGATGTATGTGCCGATCGAGTTGTGCGCAATCCAAGTTGTATCGAGGCTTCATCATGGCGCGCAATTGCACAAAACCCTTGGCTGCTACGGCGCAGACTAAATCGTTTTTGTTGGCAAAATGGTGGTAGGCACCGGTGCGCGAAACCCCTACGCGTTCGGCCAATTTGCGCAGGGTTAGCTGCTCGAGCCCTTGCTCCTGAAGCAGTTGCACCGCCGATTCAATCAGCGCTGTCCGCAGATCACCGTGATGGTAGCTATCAGCCATCGATTCTTGTCTCTCTAAACCCAAACCCTAGATTGGGAATTTAGCCTTGCCCCTGGAAAAACGCGTCAAGAATTGCCAATTCGATCAAATCCACAGGTAATCTTGACACTGTCAAGTTACCTTACTAAGGTGGATCAATCAAACAAAATCAGGACACCACCTCATGTCTGCATATCCTCAGCTCACCACGCCTATTAGCATCGGCAAGCACACACTGCGCAACCGCATGGTGATGGGCTCCATGCACACAGGCCTTGAAGACCGGCTGTGGCATCGCGACAAGCTGGCGGCTTTTTACGCCGAAAGAGCGCGTGGCGGCATTGGCTTGATTATCACCGGCGGCTTCAACCCTAATAGACAAGGTTGGTTCTACCCCTTCTCCGGCAGCATGATCAACCCTCTGGACGCCTTGAGCCATCGCAAAGTGACACGTGCAGTACATGCGGCTGGCGGCAAAATTTGCATGCAACTGCTGCACGCCGGTCGCTACAGCTACCACCCCTTCTCACGCTCGGCCAGTGCCACACAGTCCGCAATCAACCCCTTCAAGGCCAAGGCGCTCAGCACCGCGGGTGTTCGTAAAACCGTCAAGCACTTTGCACGCGCCGCTAAACTGGCCAAGTCGGCCGGCTACGACGGGGTCGAGATCATGGGCAGTGAAGGCTATCTGATCAATCAGTTCACCGCCCCCGCCACCAACAAGCGCAGCGATGCCTATGGTGGCAGCCCCGAGAACCGCCGGCGCTTTCCGGTAGAGATTGTCGAGGCGGTGCGCGCAGCCTGTGGACCGGACTTCATGGTTATTTTTCGGCTCTCGGTAGTGGACCTCGTGCCCGATGGCTCCACCCGCAGCGAGATACTCGAGCTAGCCAAAGCCATCGAGGCTGCGGGCGCAGACCTGCTCAACTCGGGCGTCGGCTGGCACGAAGCCCGTGTGCCCACCATCGTCACTTCTGTGCCACGCGCCGCCTTTAGCGAGGCTACCGCTGCAGTGAAACAAGTGGTAGATATACCGGTGATGGCTTCCAATCGCATCAACACCCCAGCGGTTGGTGAGCTGATAATTAGCAGTGGCCAAGCCGATATGGTCTCTATGGCCCGCCCGCTGCTGGCCGATGCGCACTTTGCCAACAAGGCCACCGAAAACCGCTCAGACGAGATCAACATCTGCATCGCCTGCAATCAAGCCTGCCTGGATCACACCTTCTTGCTCAAGCGTGCCACCTGCTTGGTCAATCCACAAGCCTGTCACGAGACAGAGTTAGTGTACAAAAAATCAGCCGCGCCCAAGCGCGTGGCGGTGATCGGCGCTGGCCCAGCGGGGCTTTCCTGCGCCATCACCGCCGCTCAGTGCGGCCACAAGGTCAGCTTGATCGAGCGCAGCAACAGTATCGGTGGCCAGTTCGAGCTGGCCTCGCAAATCCCCGGAAAAGAGGAGTTCATCCACAGCATTGCCTACTTCAAGCGCCAACTGGAAATACAAGGCGTAGACGTGCAGCTAAACACCGAGGCCAAGCTGGAATCGCTGAGTGAGCAATATGACAAAGTCGTGATTGCCACCGGCGTCGCGCCGCGTATCCCGAGCATACCCGGCATCGAGCACCCCTGCGTTGTCAGCTACGCGCAACTGCTCAACGGCTCAGCCACCGCTGGCCAGCGAGTCGCCGTGATAGGCGCGGGAGGTATCGGCTTTGACATCGCTACCTACCTCACCGAGGGCAAACCATCGGCCACCGAAGACCGCAGCCGCTGGTTGTCGCACTGGGGTGTGGATATGAGTTCCGACGCGCGTGGCGCTCTCATTGAAGCCGAAGCCGAGCCGGTGGAACGCCAAGTCTGGTTGCTACAGCGCAAAGAAGGAAAACTGGGCAAAGGTTTGGGAAAAACCACCGGCTGGGTGCACCGCGAGCACGTCAAGCGCCGCGGCGTCACACAATATGACAACTGCGAGTACACCCGCATTGATGACCAAGGGCTGCATATCAAACGCGGCGAGTCGACAGAAGTGATCGAGGTAGATACCGTGGTTATCTGCGCTGGGCAGGAATCCCAACGACAATTGTATGATGCAGGTAGCAACAAGGGTGAACGCGAGAAT
>JBMYWE010000047.1:6922-10403 GCA_049607125.1 Granulosicoccaceae bacterium
GAGCTGGATGCCAAGCGGGCGATACGTCAGGGGGCGGAGCTGGCGGCCAGCTTATAACTGCATACCAGCGCACGCCGAAAGAAAACAAGGGTGTAGAGCGCTGCCGATTGGCGAGCAAGTGGCGCTACGGGTGTGTCTCGCCTACTCACTCGACATTGAAACAGGGAATCTAGATTCACTGTAATTAATTTGGTACCTGCGGTGCGCTTCGTGTTAATCAGCGCACCCTACGCTATTTCCTAGAAAAATCGTAAATCCAATCCGATCTCTGTGGCACGGGCTCGTTGGCGATGTGCGATTCGAACAAGGCCAGACGCTTGTGGATGGAGATCAAATCAATAATGGTTGGCCAGGCGTTGGCCAGATATTGCAAAGACCCTTCCACCTTGCCAAAAGCCTGACTCACCTGCTGGAAGAACCCAAAGGTAACAGTGCCAGCGATTATTGTGGGGCCGAGCGCGATAAGCGTCAGGAAGTTCGAGAATTGCAAGTACCCGTAGCGGAATACGCCGAAGTACAGGTAGTGGAAGTACAAACGGAAGTAGTTCTTACGCAAGGCGTGATACAACTCACTTACCGTCGGCGGCTCGCAGCGCTCGGCACTGTCCTCACCATATACCAGTTCCTTTCGAAACGAGGCCTCCACTTTCTGGTTGTTGAACTCTAAGCCCGGTAGCTTGATGCCCACCAGCGCCATGAGCACGGTCCCGAACAAGGCAGAACCAATCGCGACATACAGTAAGGAGTTTTCTACCTCGCCGAAAAACGGCAATGCTGGCACACGCTCAGATAACTCCATCAACAGCGGCAAGAAGGCGATCAGCGTCATCACCGCGTCAATCAAGCCCTCTCCCAAGGACTCCATGATGCGCGCAAAGCGCTGGGTGTCTTCCTGCACGCGCTGGGCGGCACCCTCGACAGTACGCAGCCGCGGCCAGTAGTGCATGTAGTAGTTGCTCATGGCGGTGCGCCAACGAAAGAGGTAATGCTTGGTGAAGAAACTCACCACCACCAACACACTGATGTTGACCATCAGAACCGGCAGAACTGTGGCGAGCTGACTCCAATAAGCGCTCGCTTCAATCGAGCCCGGCTCACTCAGCGCGCGCTGAATCAAGTCGTAGAAACCACCGTACCAGTCGTTCATAAAAACCGACACCTGCACAGTGAAGTAGGAAACCACCACAATCACCGTTGTCCCCACCACAGCCCAGCGGTACCAGCCGTTGCGCCCATGCACGATCCACAGCAGTGGAAAAATAAACCCGCAGCCGAGGATATAGAGATAGACCCAGAGTTTTTCGGGTTTGAGGAACGGCGGTCGCTCACCCTCGACGGCAGTCGGCGTATATTGAGCAGCCCAGTCGAGGCCGGGTTGCCACGTTTCAAAACCTAGGCCAAACCAAACGAACATCGCCAACCCACACCAGGCAACTGCCGACAGAAAAAACCACTTGGGGTGCGGAAAAAATGATCGAAACACGTTGAACCTCGAACCGGTGCTGACACTTCAACGCCGGAGCGAGAAGCTGTAAATCGAAAGTAGACGAATGGGCTTGCAAGTCATTGACCAACCTGGCGAGCTGACTTCATTGCAAAGGATAGACCTCGAACAAGCTCAAAGTGTTCCGCACGGGTCACAACTCGGCGGACAAAACACATCGCAGCCACCATGTACGACGGCGCATGTGCCCTTTAAGTCGCGCCTCGCTGCAGTCGATGTGAAAGATTGCGGGCTCTCTGCTCGTCCATCGTCATTGGTCACAAACTCGAAGGACACCTCGTGAAGCACAAACTATCGCTGATTTTTGTCTGCTTGATCATGATGTTATCGATCGTTGTACCCGCTGCCATCTTTCTCGAGAACTACACCAAAGAAAAAATCATCGCCTTCGAGCGAAGCGAGCTCAAACACGTAGCCAAAGCAGTACAATACGCTTTGCCAGAAGCGTCCTTTAACAGCGCGGCAAATGACCACAACGAGCGAATTAACCAGAGCTTGGCTGGCCTGGCGGTGGCGATGGAGACTCGCATCGCCTTAATCGACAGTCAGGGCAAATTGCTGGCCGATTCAGCGCAAGTGCTCGCCAGCGTCGCGGAGAACGACAACCTTGCCTCGCGCCCCGAGGTGCAGCAGGCACAACTCAACGGCGAGGGCTACTCCATCCGGCCCAGCGAGCTGGTCGGGCATGACGTGATGCACGTGAGCCTGCGCCTCGATCCCCGGGAGGCTGCAAAAATTTTCCCCGATGCCCAGTCGATTGTCATCCGAGTAACCCGCCCGCTGAGCCTAATCGAAGAAACAATCAATGGCCTGCACAACGAACTGCTCAAGGTCGGTTTAGCCATTGCGCTGTTGGCAATTTTGATGAGCGTCGCCGGGGTTCTCTATCTCAGCCGCCAGATGCAGCGAGACAGCGACTCACTAGAAGCGCGGGTGGAAGATCGCACCGAAGAAGTCGTTCTGCTGCAAATGCTTGGCTCTCTGCTCAACACCTGCGCGTCACTGGATGAGGCGGCCAAGATACTCACCGAGCTCGGTCCCAAGTTGTTACCCAACGTGAGCGGCGGTATTTCTATCTACAAGGCGTCGCGCAATCGACTGGATTTGCTGTGCCAATGGGGCGGGGACTTCACCAGCGAACCCTCTCTTATTCCCCACGAATGCTGGGCGTTGCGCAAAGGCCACCAGCACCACGCGTTGAATCGAGGTGTTTACTTGCCCTGTGAGCACTGGCAGGGAGAGAATCGCGAGACCATGTGTATTCCGCTGCTGGCTCAGGGCGAAACCGTGGGTGTCTTGCACCTCAACTACCCCCACAGCGATCAACGCATGCAGCCATCTCACGTTCGCGAGGCCATCGCCGAGCAGACAGGATTGACGCTGGCGAATATACAACTGCGCCAACAATTGCGCGAACAAGCGCGTCGCGATCCAATGACCAACCTCTACAACCGCTTGCATTTGAAAGAAGAGATGGAAAACTTCTATCGCGACAAGGCCAATGCCAAGGCCCCATCAGCGGTATTGATGCTGGATGTCGATCATTTTAAGCGCTTTAACGATAATTTTGGGCACGACGCAGGAGACTTGGTGCTTAAAGCCATCGCACAGGAGATTCGACGCGCCACCGAACCGCACGGTATCGCTTGTCGCTATGGAGGTGAAGAGTTTTGTGTCTTCGTTGTTAACGAGGAACGCAGCGTATGCCAAAGCCTTGCCGAAACCATACGGCAGGCGATAGCGGATTTGAGCCTGAGCATGAACAATCTGCCACTGGGCACAGTGACCATTTCTATTGGGATAGCGTTTGGCCCAGAACACAGCCACGACGATGCTGAACTAATAACACTGGCCGACTCCGCCCTCTACAGCGCCAAAGAAGCAGGCCGAGACAAAGTGGTGGTATACCAATCCCAGAGCAACTTACAGCCACTCAAAGAGGCCAGCTGATCATACTGCGGGAGGAGGTCTGACGCG
>JBMYWE010000048.1:0-10381 GCA_049607125.1 Granulosicoccaceae bacterium
TTCATCTCTCAAGCGTTTTAGCTTGAGTGGTCCTGCCGTTTTAGAGCAGGAGGCCTCCCTGCCTAAGGGGGTGACGTGGGATGGCCTGTACTACGTGGAGTCAACCCAGCAGTTGGTGCTGCAGGGCGAGGGGCTGACTGGTGTTTATCCCGCGGATTTGAGCAGCTACTGGTGGAATGGGGGCGAAGTCTTGCTCCGCGGTGTGGATGCTACTGGCAATCTGGATAGCTCAACTTGGGAGCTGTCGGTGGACGGGCAATTGCTTGGTAGCCGCCGTTTGGGTGACACACTCTACATAGTGACTGAATACGGTGCGCCGTATATTCACCCCTATGCGGAGCAATCGGGCAACATCGATGAATTAACGCTGGCCGAGTGGCTACCCTCTTGGCGTTTTAACGGTGTGGAGCAGGGTGCTCTGGTCTCCGCCAGCGATTGTTTTCGACCCGCCGTCGATGAGCGTCGGGAGAGCACTCGAGTTACTGCGTTGATCGCCTTGCCGCTAAACAACCCTGCACAGCTCGAGACCCGTTGTTTGTTGGGCACTTCGGAGACCCTCTATGTGAGCCAAGAAGCGCTCTATATAGCCACCACGCAAACGTACTATGAGGGTTGGAATAGCCCCTCTTTCGACCTGATTTTCCCTACCGCCACGACTACCGATGTGCACAAGTTCAGCTTTGATGATTCCTTGAGTTACCGTGGCGGCGTCAGCTTGTCGGGTCATTTGGGTTGGCGTGCACAACAGCGCAGTTACCGCATGGGTGAAGTTGATGGCGTGCTGTCGGTGGTCACCTCGGGTGGTAGTTTGTGGGGGAGTATGGATCAAAACCATCGGCTCTATACACTCCAGGAGCAGCCGAGTGGGTTGGCCCTTGTGGCGCAGCTACCCAATGAAAATCGCACAGGCGCTATCGGCAAACCGGGAGAGCGAATCTACGGTACACGTGCTGTAGGCGATCGAGTCTACGTGGTGACTTTCCTCAACACCGATCCACTGTATGTGATCGACGTTTCGGACGCCGCCGATCCCTTCGTTGCTGGTGAGCTCGAAGTACCAGGGTTTTCTGACTATCTACATCCGTTGGGTGATGGTTTGCTGGTGGGCATCGGAAAATCGGCCAGTGCGGCGCAGGAGGGTGACGAAAGTCGTGGTGGTTGGTATCAAGGGTTGAGGCTGAGCTTGTTCGATGTGTCTGAGCCCAGTAACCCGAGTTTGATCAACGCCTTGGAATACGGTGATCGCGGCACGGACACAGACCTCTTCAGTGATTTTCATGCTTTGGCTTGGCGCAATACGTCGAGCGAAAGCGCTGAATTTGCCTTGCCAGTCAGCTTATATCGATACAACAGCGCCCCCGAGTATCCCTGGGAGTTGGGTGATTTTGTACACCGTGGGCTGTACCGATTCAGTGTCGACGGTACGGGTTTGAAGGAGGCATCACAGTCCCTAGTTGATGGGGGAGCTTATAGCTATCATCGCGACGGCCGAGCGGTGCTCGCCAACGACGGCGATGCGTGGTTTTACGACGATGGAGAGCTCTATTACATCCATTCGTCCAGCCCCTCGGTGCTACAGGCTAGCGAGTGAAATTCGTGCCTTTGTTGATCGTCGCTCGACGGATTGCTCTAGTGTAATTTGTCGGTCGTAGCGTCGCCCTACCCGTGGGGCGCCGCGTAGGTGATTCGGTGTCATCTGTCTGACGCGTTCATTGCTTCCACCGCGGTCAAGCGGTAGCATATTCCTTAGATTTTGCACTGATTTCCAGTTTTGTGCCGAAGGCCTCGCTCGGCCTTCCGGTCCGCAGTGCTACCTGAACTTCAACCCTGTCTCCCGGAACGCATCAATGGAATTAAACACGACTACCCTCGCATTTTGTGGTGTGATGGGGTTGCTCTTCCTCATCGATTTTCTCACCTCCTTTAGCCGCGCTAACCACCGCGATTTTCGCTCTATTATTGTCACCATTGGCGTACTCGGTACCTTTGTTGGTGTCTATATGGGTTTGCAGGGCTTCGATACCGGTGATATTCGCACCAGTGTCCCGCAGCTGCTCGATGGCATGAAAACCGCGTTTTTCACGTCTATTGTGGGTATGGCACTGTCGGTGGTGCTGTCGATTCTTCAGAGGTTGCGCGGTGGTGCTGACGAGGATGCTGACTTGTTGGTGCAGGCCAATCAGAAGCTCGAAGTACTGAGTGAGTTAGTTGAAGAGACTAAGGCGCTTCGTCAAAACCAAGCTGAAACGAACGCGACTCTAAGCACGGCTATGTCTCAGCTCAGTGAAGGGGCAACGCAGCAAATAGTCGACTCGTTGCAGCAAGTTGTCACGGAATTCAACACCAACCTGAGCGACCAATTTGGTGAGAACTTCCGCGAGCTCAACCAAGGGGTAGCCAACTTGCTTGAGTGGCAGGAGAACTATCGTCTGATCCTCGAGCGCGACCAGGAAGTGATGAGCAATGTACATGGCTCATTGGAGAGCTCGGCGCAGACGCTCGCCACCGTGGCGCAGACCAACGAGCAGACGCGTGAAGTCTACGAAGGCCTTGGCCAGATGATCAACACCTACCATGGCCAGATCGAAACCCTGCGCGAGCAAACAGCACAGTATGCGGGGCTCAGTGACAAGGCAGCGCTGGCCTTCTCGCAACTCGACGCGGGCTTTGAAAGCATGCAGCACGGCCTGCAAGTGCAGAGCGAGAGTGTGGCTCGACTCACCCGTGAGTTGGAGCGCCAGTTGCCGCAGAGCCTAGGTCACCTCGAGAGCACACTCACCGGATTGACCAATCGCTTTGCCAAAGACTACCAAAGCTTCCTCAATCGCTACCGCGAGCTGGTGGAGTCTTAGACGATGAGCAGAGGCGGTTCTAACGAATGGATCTCCATCACAGATATGATGGCCGGTCTGATGATGGTGTTTATGCTGATTGCCATCGGTTTTATGTGGCAAACAGAGGAAGAAAAAGACGCTATCGCGCAGATCGCCGTGGCCTACGACCGCAGTAAGACAAAACTCAACCATGCTTTGGTGGACGAATTTAAAGAGGACCTGCCTCGCTGGGGAGCTGAGATTCTTGCCGATAACACCGTGCGTTTTAAAGAGCCTGAAATACTGTTTGCGGTCAACAGTGCCTCGATCAAAGACGGTTTCCAAGAGATCCTTCGAGACTTCTTCCCTCGCTACGTAGAAATTCTTTCGCGAGAGGAGTTTCGTGAAGATG
This sequence comes from Granulosicoccaceae bacterium, assembly GCA_049607125.1. Lineage (GTDB taxonomy): Bacteria > Pseudomonadota > Gammaproteobacteria > CALCKW01 > CALCKW01 > CALCKW01. The sequence goes on from JBMYWE010000048.1 coordinate 3,226, forward strand.
TTGCCGAGATCCGCATAGAGGGGCACACCTCCTCTGATTGGGGGGGCGCAGCTACTCGAGAAGAGGCGTACATAAAAAACGCTCGTCTGTCGCAAGATCGGTCTTTCTCGGTGCTCGACTATGTTTTTAATATGTCGGCGCGCGAGAACGTCACGCGCGAGTGGCTAGTGGAGGTTTTGCGTGCCAATGGTTTGTCTTTTGCCAATCCTGTATTAACTGCCGACGGTAGCGAGGACTCTGAGCGTTCACGGCGTGTGGAGTTTAGAGTGTTGACCAAAACCGAAGACAAAATTTATCGCATTCTGCAAAAGAGCCAGAGCGACGCATGAAACTGACGCATTTTCCCAAGCTGCGTCACGCGGTGGCCAAAATGGATGCCTTCGAAGGCGTCTCGCTGCTGGCTCACTCACTCGAGACAGCGGAAGAATATGTCGACCCTGATTCCCTTGTCTTTGGCAGCAACGGTATTTACTTTTTGCGGCCTGACGGGGCGATCACTCGTGTGTTGTTCTATCGTGCGGACAAAGACATTGAGAGCGATGGCTTTGAAGACTTACTCGGCACGCAGTTCCATCACGGTGGTTTTGATCTCGATACGGTTGTACAGTCGCTGGCCCACTATCACCTAGTTGAGTGCCCCGAGTTAGTAGAGGCAGCACTCTACAACTGGCCCGGCGAGTACTGTGCGACGCAGCGATCCGATGGTCGATTTAAATACTCCTACACCCGAGGGGCTGAGACTCTGGTCGACGTAGATGGGCAGAGGCTGCAACCTTGTCCTCACTGCCTTGAGCGCATCAACAAGCGTCGTCGCAAAGGCGAGGCATTTGATGGTGAGTCATTTAAACCAGCAGATTTCTTTTCGCGCAGCTTTTCCAAGACCACCCTTGGGACCGTTGTTCAAGATATTGGTTGTCGTCAGGTGCCTGACTTGCTGCGCCCAGATTGGCAGCGCATAGAGCATGCTTATCTAGAGCTCAGTGAGTACCAGTGCCAAGGTCGAGCGTGTCCGCACAGTGATATGTCAGCAGAAGATCATCATCAGTTTATGCAGGTGCACTACGTTCAAAGCGACTCGCAATACACGCAATTTGGTTATCTGCGAGCCCTATGTGTGCATTGTCACGCCAAGGAAAGCGGTCACGATTATTTGACCAAGCGCATTGTGCACAATCGCCATCAACGCGTTTTACAGCGATTGCAAGACACCTACTAACCTCCTACTAGCCTTAAACACAACACGGCTCGTCTATCCTGTTTAGTGTTTGGTGTTTAGTGTTTAGTGTTTGGTGTGCAGTAACAGCGAGCTGTCTGGCTTGCCTAGCTGGGTGCTTTTTTGTCGGTAGCAGTTTGACTTAGCTGCAAGCAGTTTCTTCTGCCCTAAATACGGGATATTCGCATAGCCCTTCACACGCGTTGTCATCAAAATGTGCGAGGGTCCTGAGCTCGCCTAGTTGTTCGGAGTGAGGCTCGGTCAGCAGCTCGTCTTTGATATGTACGCGCGCTACCTCCGCGATAACGAGGTCTACGAAGCGCCCTTGGCTATGTCCGGGAAGGCGCTGTGTGGAGAGATAGCGGCACTCCAAGTGTACAGGGCTCTGGGCCACGCGCGGGCAAGGCGCTGCGATACTCGGGGCCTTGCCAACACCGGCTTGTTGGAAGGCGTCGCTCGAATCTGATAATGGTTGCATGCAGCGTTCCACCGCCGTGCGTAGCTCTGCTGAGGGCATGTTCCAGACGAACCAACCGGTTTGCTCGGCATTTTCGACGGTTCGGTTGCGCTCGCCTTCGATCGACTGTAGTGCGCTGAACATCAGAACCGGTGAGTGTGGTGATAGCCATTGCCAGTGGTGAAATACACTTAATGCCACTTTCCCTGTGTTGTCCATGCTGGAAAGCCAGGCGAGCGAGCGCGGCCCGGTGCAGCGCTGCAGCAAGGAAGTGGGGTGGTGATCTTCTGTGTGGGGGACGTAGTGCATGGATAACGCTCTCTGTTTCCATCATCAAAACATAGACCGTGCCAACCCCTTCGGCAATAGCCGAAAAGCTATTGATGGATGGAGTTAGGTCAGTAGAGGTCCCGTGATGGCTGCCTCGTTGGCTGGAGGCAGCCCATGATTAGCCTTACTCGCGCTGCGTCTCCCGGGCGATAGCGCGGTGACCAATATCTTTGCGGTAGAAATGCCCATCCCATGAAATGCCTGTCGCCCGTGCATAGGCGGCCTCTGCAGCTTCCTTGACGCTGTGACCCAAGCCTACGACGCAGAGCACTCGGCCGCCGCTAGTGAGCGTCTGACCGCCTGCTTGAGTAGTGCCCGCATGAAAAACCTTGGTGTCTGCAACCGACGGTGCGCTGTCGCTGATAGCAAGCCCCTTGGTGTAACCGGCAGGGTAGCCGCCTGCAGCCAATACCACGCCCAGCGCTGCGCGCTCGTCCCACTGGGCTTGAGTCTGGTCGAGTTTGCCGTCGATGGCTGCCTCACAGAGTTCGCTCAAGTCAGATTGCAGGCGCATCATAATCGGTTGGGTTTCTGGGTCACCAAAGCGCACATTGAACTCCAGTACTTTGGGTTCGCCCGCTGCATCAATCATCACGCCCGCGTAGAGAAAGCCGACAAAGGTATTGCCGTCTGCGCGCATACCATCGACGGTAGGCATAATCACGTCGCGCATGATGCGATCGTGCATGGCTTGGTCTACCACCGGAGCCGGCGTATAGGCACCCATGCCGCCGGTGTTTGGGCCGGTATCGCCCTCATCGCGTGCTTTGTGGTCTTGTGAAGTGGCCATCGGCAGAGCATTGACGCCGTCAACCATGCAGATAAAGGAGGCCTCTTCACCTTCTAGAAATTCTTCAACCACTATGCGTGCACCCGCATCGCCAAAAGCGTTGTCGATCAACATATCGCGTGCCGCTGTCTGTGCTTCTTCGACTGTTTGCGCCACCACTACGCCTTTGCCTGCCGCTAGACCGTCGGCTTTCACCACGATGGGGGCGCCCTGCGTTTCAATGTAGGCGAGCGCGGATTCTATCTCGGAGAAACAGGCGTAAGCTGCAGTGGGTATTTTATGTCGTGCGAGAAAGTCTTTACTAAATGCTTTAGAGCCCTCGAGCTGGGCTGCTTTGGCAGAAGGACCAAATATTCTTAACCCTACTGATTGGAATGTATCGACTATCCCGGCAACAAGCGGAGCTTCTGGGCCCACTATTGTTAGATCGATCTGTTGCTCGAGTGCAAAGGCTTTTAACTGTTCAATGTCCGTGTCTTTAATCGGGAGGTTTTCTATTTTTCTTTCCGCGGCTGTGCCGCCATTGCCCGGTGCAACAAAAACATTTGTTATTCGAGTGGACTGAGCCAGGCGCCAAGCTAGCGCATGTTCACGTCCGCCACCGCCGACAACCAAAACTTTCATTTTAAACTCTCCAATGAACCCGGAAGCAAATAACGTCAAAGTATCCGAGTTTACGATTAACTGTAAAGTACCCACGGGGTATTTTTGTACCCCAACAAAAAACGCCAGGAGCTCGCGCGCCTGGCGTTTTGAGATTGAGATCTCTTGCTATTTTACTTCTTGATAAGAAGTTGTTCCAGCTTGGTGCCGCTCTTGGCTAGATAAGCAGCAACCCATTTGGGTTGGCGGCCACGGCCAGTCCACTTTTCAGCGGAGTTTTTGGGGTTTTGGTACTTAGGAGCGACTTTAGAAGTTGTCTTGCGTGCACTGCCTGTTTTACGGGCGGGCGCATCGTCGAGTAGAGACTCAAGGTCTAGCCCTTCAGCTTTGGCGAGTGAGCGCATTTTAGCGAGCACTTTCTCTTTCTTTGCAGAGCTTTTTTCACGAGCAGCGAGTTCGCTATCGATATCTGCTTTGTAGCCCTCAAGGACTGCTGTAGACAATTTGCTGAAGTTGGGTTTTCTCATTACATCACCGATGGAAACTTAATATTGAAGAATCGAAAGCACTTTGCTTCTGATTTAAGTTGGCATTATAAGCTCGGTACCTTTAATTTAAAAGGGTATTTTTAGAATATTAAAGGGTTCCTAAAGTGAAAATAGTGGTGTTTGTACGGCTGCGCGATTTCTTCACTCCAATTGAAAGTATTCCTATGCTTTAGTGCAGAGAGCTTATGCTTGCGCATATTCCAACAGTTGAATTTTTAATTAGTAAAACTGTACATGGGTATTTTTAAAAAGAAAAAAAACAATTTGTCAGATATGGTCAGTATATTTAGTTGAAGCTGTGAATTGACAGTTAAATTTGTAGGTGCGTTGAGTCGTTTTTTTGGCCTTTGCCCACGTATTGTGGGTGTCATCTTTCGTTTAGGTCTATAGCAGAGACTCTTTGTTATTCGCGAATAGATCTGAGGGCTTTTATATCACTTGCTTTTGCTTGGAGGTTAGTGCGAACTCAGTACTTTCAAATCACAAGAGTTGGCCCGGATGTGTGTATCTTGGGTGCCGTGAGGGTTCGTTTGGTTTGCTTCCGTGTTGCAATGCCAAGGTGTGTGGTAGGGACCAATGCTTGGTTTGTTATGTTTAGCTGGTGGATGCTTGGGTTGGGTGTGGCGATTAATAGTTAGCGAGAACCTTGAGTTAGAGGAGTGCTCCGGAGTCGCCTTGGCAGTTATAGGTGAGCCACGTGATGCTGTGGCCGGTGGATTCTACGTGCACAGAGGCCGAGGTTCTAGTGTGTTGTGTGCGGCAAGAAAATGGTGGGCCCTCCCAGACTTGAACTGGGGACCTGCCGATTATGAGTCGGATGCTCTAACCAACTGAGCTAAGGGCCCTTAACTGTTGCCAGTTGCTGAGTGAAGTACTCAGCCGTGCGAGAGTATAGCTTGAAAGCTCTGAAACTGCTCGCACAAAGCGAACACCGAGTGTGTTCGCTGTTGAAAAAATTACTCTTCGAGGAAGCTGCGCAGTTGTTCTGAGCGCGATGGGTGGCGCAGTTTACGCAGGGCTTTCGCCTCTATCTGACGTATGCGTTCACGCGTGACGTCAAATTGCTTGCCTACTTCTTCGAGCGTGTGGTCGGTATTCATGTCGATCCCGAAGCGCATACGCAGAACTTTGGCTTCACGTGGTGTCAAAGAGGCCAGCACCGAGTGGGTTGTCTCACCTAGGCCGTTGTTGGTCGCTGATTCCACTGGAGAGACCATATTGCCGTCTTCGATAAAGTCGCCCAAGTGGGAGTCTTCGTCGTCACCGATGGGGGTTTCCATCGAGATGGGCTCTTTCGCAATTTTGAGTACCTTGCGGATCTTGTCCTCGGGCATCTCCATCTTTTCGGCCAGCTCTTCCGGCGTGGCTTCACGGCCCATCTGCTGCAGCATCTGGCGAGAGATGCGATTGAGCTTGTTGATGGTCTCGATCATGTGCACCGGAATACGAATAGTGCGTGCCTGGTCGGCGATGGATCGGGTGATTGCCTGACGAATCCACCAGGTGGCGTAGGTCGAGAATTTGTAGCCACGGCGATACTCAAACTTATCGACCGCTTTCATCAAGCCGATATTGCCTTCTTGAATGAGATCAAGGAATTGCAAACCACGGTTGGTGTATTTTTTGGCGATCGAGATTACCAGGCGCAAGTTGGCCTCGACCATCTCTTTCTTGGCGCGGCGGGCTTTGGCCTCCCCGATCGACATCTGGCGGCTGACTTCTTTGATCTCGGCGACCGACAGCGAGGCTTCTTCTTCGATGGCAGAGATGCGTTTCTGGCAGCGCTTGATCTCGTCGACCAAAGGCGCGAGACGCTCGACATAGGGTGCATCGGCTTCGCAGAGCTTGCTGGCCCAATCGGTGTCTGTTTCATTGCCGACGAATGTTTGCAAAAATGTTTGACGAGGCAGTCGACCTTGAGTCACGGCCATGTCGCGAATCTGGCGCTCAAGTGAGCGGATTCGGTCTACCGCACCACGCAGTTGAGTCGTCAGTATTTCGGCGAAGGCGGGAACCAGCTTGATGCCTGCCATTTGGTCGGCTAGTTGCTTGCCGAGCTCGTCTGACTTTTTAGTCGAGCGCGCACGAGAGCCCAATGCTTTGACGTATTTGGCGTGTGTGTCTTTGATGGCAGACAGTTTGGCGGCGACTTCTTCTGGGTCTGGTCCTGTGTCGACGGGCTCGTCGTCTTCGTCCTCGTCTTTGGCTCCTGGCTGGACAGCGCCTTGAATAGTAGTGTCGTCCAGGTCTTGGAAGCCGTTCATGAAGTCCTGCAGGCGGCCTTCGCCAGAGGCGTACTTATCGTAGGCTTCGCCCAAGGTGTAGCCCGTGGCAGGGAACAGTGCCAGTGAGGCCATGGCTTGGCGCAGGCCGTCTTCGATGCGCTTGGCGATTTCGATCTCGCCTTCGCGGGTCAGCAGTTCAACAGTGCCCATTTCGCGCATATACATACGCACAGGGTCAGTGGTGCGACCAAACTCGCCTTCCACAGCTGCTAGTGCGGCTGCGGCTTCTGCTGCGGCATCGTCGTCCGTTTCTACGGAGCTTTCATCGCTGAGGATGAGCGTATCGGCATCGGGAGCAGATTCATGGACAGGAATACCCATGTCGTTGATGACCGAGATGATTTCCTCGACCTGTTCTGCTTCAACGATGCCGTCGGGCAGGTGATCGTTGACCTCTGCATAGGTCAGATACCCTTGCTCTTTACCGCGAGCGATGAGCTCTTTTATACGTGACTGGTGATCGTGTTTCATTGAGACTCGGCTGTGAAATCAATAACGCGGAGAAATGTCAAGCGGCTCAGCATAGCACTTGATTCTTCCTAAAGAAAGTGCTTGTCGGCATTGTAGGTCTGCAGCTGAAGCATAAGCTGCTCTTTCATACCTAATTAGGAAGATGAAAGCTCTATTGTTCTCTATCCGATGGCAAGGCGCAAAGCGCCTGTCGATGCGTTATAGTTGCGCCCAATCCGCGCAATCTGAAGAGTTTCTCGGAGGCGCAAAATGATTTCCTTGATGATATTGAGACTGACGACATGAGTAACCGCCAGCAGTTGGCCAATGCAGTTCGTGCACTGGCAATGGACGCAGTACAAGCCGCTAAATCGGGACACCCGGGTGCGCCAATGGGTATGGCTGATATAGCCGAAGTATTGTGGAATGATTACCTGAGCCACAATCCCAGTAACCCCAGCTGGAGCAACCGCGACCGCT
>JBMYWE010000049.1:0-10329 GCA_049607125.1 Granulosicoccaceae bacterium
TCTACTAACATTGTAGCCACTTGTTGAAATAATGGCCCAAACATTAGTGCCAAAATTTTAGTGGCAAATTCGAATTCTAAATCCAAATTGACCATGCATTTTTTATCTTGGTTCGTAAATTGCCAAAAACCTTAACGCGGGCGCCTAGCTATAATCTCACGCTCTCGTGACGACACTTATAGTTATTAAGCGGGCTGATAAGCCATAAGTTCTTATTATCGGTAGGGCATTAAAATGCGATAGCGCCTCCGAGAGTCGGAGGCGATGTTGCCTGTGGGTTGTTTATTTGAGCTGGTTGACGTCGCGTACAGCGCCCTTGGAGGCGGAAGTAGTGAGTGCGGCGTAAGCGCGTAGAGCCGTGGAAACTTTGCGCGGACGCTCACCAGGGTGCCAGCCATCAGGACGGCTGTCCATGGCCTGACGGCGCTGCTCCAGCGTGGCCTCATCCACCCGCACGTCTATGGTACGCTCAGGGATATTGATATCGATCATATCTCCTGCCTCCACTAGGCCTATAGCACCGCCCTCAGCAGCCTCAGGCGAAACATGGCCTATCGACAAACCGCTCGTGCCCCCAGAAAAGCGTCCATCTGTGAGTAGGGCGCAAGCTTTGCCCAAGCCCATGCTTTTGAGGTAACTGGTGGGGTAGAGCATCTCTTGCATACCAGGCCCACCGCGTGGCCCTTCATAGCGTATGACAACTACGTCACCGGCTTTTACATCACCACCAAGAATACCTTTGACCGCGTCGTCTTGACTGTGATACACCACCGCTGGTCCGCTGAACACCAAGCTGCCTTCGTCGACACCTGCTGTTTTTACTACGCAGCCTTCCAGCGCGATATTACCTGACAAAACGGCCAAACCGCCGTCTTTGCTGTAGGCGTTTTCCATCGAGTGAATGCAGCCGTTGGCGCGGTCGGTGTCGGGCTCCCAGCGTCGGTCTTGGCTAAAGGCTGTTTGCGTGGGTATCCCGCCGGGCGCAGCACTGTAGAGTTTGAGCGCCTCTTCGCTGGGGTTGTCCCCAGCGATATCCCAGTGAGCGAGTCCCTCGGCGAGCGTCGCGCTGTGAACGGTGGAGATGTCTGTGTGCAATAGCCCGGCGCGGTCGAGTTCGGCCAGGATGCCAAATACACCACCTGCCCGGTGCACGTCTTCCATGTGGTAGTTTTGCGTGCTTGGAGCCACCTTACACAAGTGTGGCACCTTGCGTGACAAGCGATCGATGTCTTCAACGTTAAAACCAATCTCGCCCTCTTGCGAAGCCGCTAGTAAGTGCAAGATAGTGTTGGTAGAACCGCCCATAGCAATGTCCAAGCTCATCGCGTTCTCGAACGCCTTGAAGTTAGCAATATTGCGTGGCAGGGCAGAGGCATCGTCGTTTTGATACCAGCGCTTACACAGTTCTACGACCGTGCGTCCAGCTCGCTTAAATAAAGCCTCGCGGTCTGCGTGGGTGGCTAGCAGCGAGCCGTTGCCCGGTAGCGACAATCCCAGAGCTTCGGTGAGACAGTTCATGGAGTTAGCGGTGAACATACCCGAGCAGCTGCCACAGGTAGGGCAGGCACTTCGCTCGACGCGGTCTACATCCGCGTCGGTGATATCTGGGTTGGCGGCGTCGATCATAGCGTCGACCAGATCCAAGCGGCGTGTCTCGTCGCCCCACTGCACCTTGCCGGCCTCCATCGGGCCGCCCGACACAAAGACAACGGGGATGTTCAAACGCATCGCAGCGTTGAGCATACCGGGAGTGATTTTGTCGCAGTTAGAAATACACACCAGAGCATCGGCGCAGTGGGCGTTGACCATGTACTCCACAGCATCGGCGATGATTTCGCGCGAAGGCAAGGAATAGAGCATGCCGTCATGCCCCATGGCGATGCCGTCGTCCACGGCGATCGTGTTGAACTCTTTAGCGATGCCTCCGGCGGCCTCAATCTCGCGGGCGACCAGCTGGCCCATGTCCTTGAGGTGAACGTGACCTGGTACAAACTGCGTAAAGGAGTTGGCCACAGCGATTATCGGTTTGCCAAAATCGCCGTCTTTCATGCCAGTGGCGCGCCACAGAGCTCGTGCGCCCGCCATATTGCGGCCGTGGGTACTGCGTTTGGAAAGATAGTCTGGCATGGGTGCGCTCCGCTGCGTCTTCTTTGACGGTAAAGCCGCAAGATTACCAAGTGCGCTTCGGCAGTACAAAGAAAGTCAGTTTCATTCGTGTCGATGTGAATTATTGTGCTCAAGTAGTCTCAATTATGCGTAATATGTGATATGTTTTATTTACTGACTCGACTTATGCGGAGGAAGCATGCTGAAGTATCTGAAAGGACTGTTTCAAAGCCCAGGTGACACGTGGCAAAACGTTCACGATCAATCACTTAGCATCAAAGAGGTCTACGTGCCTTATCTGGTGTTGCTGGCGGCTATACCCGCCGTGTGTATATTTTTGGGCGGCTCGCAGGTGGGCTGGACGATTGGCGATGGAGATGCCACACGTCTCACCGTTGGCAGCGCCGCTTTTGTCGGTATCGCGACATACTTCGCTTTGCTGGTTGGTATCTTTCTGCTCGGTTATTCCATCCATTGGATGTCCAAAACCTATGGTGTTGAGCCCAGCCTAGACAAGTGCGTGGCATTTGCTGCACTGGTCATCTCCCCCATGATGTTGGCGGGGGTTATCGCCGTTTATCCGTCCTTGTGGATTTACATGCTGGTGTTCTTGGTGGCGCTGGCTTACTCGGTATACTTGTTATACGGTGGTCTGCCCATTGTTTTGGGCATTACCCAAGAGCAGGGCTTCGTTTATTCGAGCGCTATATTGACGGTGGGTTTAGTCATGTTTGTCGCCTTGCTAGGCACCACTGTGGTGGTGTGGTCGAACGGCCTAGGGCCGGTATACGTGCGCTGATTAGAACTCGCATTTAAAGGCCTGTCGTCCTGCAAAGGGCGGCGGGTTTTTTTATGGGTTGGTCAAAGTATTGAAGCGACTTAGTTGCGATGAACCAACACTAGTGGTCTTGTTTGCACAAATGCTGGTGGCGGTGTAATGCTAGAGTTTTCTAGGCTCTCCCTCATTGGATTCAGGGTTCAACAACATGGCTTATCTCTATTTATTGCTCGCGGTGATTGCAGAAGTGGTGGCAACCAGCGCGCTCAAAGCATCTGACGAGTTCACTCGGTTTTGGCCGATGGTTGTTGTCGTGGTGGGCTACGGTCTCGCTTTTTACTTGCTTACTCTGGTGTTTCGCACCATGCCGGTAGGGGTGGTCTATGCTATTTGGTCCGGAGCTGGGGTTGCTCTGATCACCTTGATGGGCATAGTTGTGTTCAAGGAAGTGCCAGATGTTGCAGCCATTGTTGGTTTGCTGTTGATTGTTTCAGGGGTATTGGTGATTAACTTATTCTCCAATACATCCTCGCATTGAGCTCCGTGCGTACGCGCGATCTTGGTGGTCAGTTGAATCTGTGTCTTGCGCCTCACCGTTTATAGTATTCAGCCGTGGGCTTTGCACGCGCTATCAACCAATGATAAGTCATCACGGCTAGCGTGGTCCGTTATCTCGAATCTTCCGAATTCGTTGGGCATTTGAACAAAGTGAAATCAGCGTACGTTCGTGTCGGCCGCTACACGATTACGGCGGCGGCCTGGTGATTTACGTTTACCAAATCGCTTAACCTAGAAACGATCGAGCGCGTAGGCACTGAGGTTTATGTTCTGAGGCTCGTTGCATACAAGTCTGGCGAGAATTTCGCCAGATTGCGGTGCCATCATCAGTCCGTAGTGTGAATGCCCAAAGTTTAGGAACAGCCCGGGTTGCCCGCTCAAGGTCCCAAGCGCTGGCAAGCTGTCTGGGAACGACGGGCGACGACCCATCCAAAACGTTGTCTCTTCCATTCGCAGGTTGGGAAAGGCTTTCGCCGCAACGGTGAGTAATTGCTTTTTACGTCGCTTTGCCGGCGGGGCATCTACCGGGGCAAACTCTGCGTTTCCGGCGATGCGGACGCCTCCATCCATGCTACTGGCCACAAACTTAGCATCTACATCCATGACCGAATTGTTGATTTTAATGCCAGGGTTGCGAAACTCGACATGATATCCGCGCTCAGCCATCAGCGGCACGGAAATGCCTAGATCCGCCAGCGAGCTTGGGCTCCATGCACCCAGACATAGGACGATACGTTCTGCCTCGAGAGTTCCGTCGTCACAGATGAGCTTCCAGCGGTTTGTGTCTGTGCGTTGAAGGTGTTTTAGCGTCGCGTGCCGAAAGTTTGCACCCAGCGCCCGCGCCTTCTCAGCCAGCACTTGTCCGAGCTGCCCAGGAGATAGCACGCGGGCTTGGCCCTTGATCAGGATGGCTGCCTTAAATTCCGGACCAAGTGCTGGCTCGATTTCAGCCAGCCGGTCATTACCGACCAGCTCCAGATTAGCCCCCATCTCAGAGCGGATTCGGTAGTCAATAGCATTTAAGTTGGCACGGCTGCCGTCACGAAAGGCATGAACATACATACTGTCGGTAATGAGTCTCTCGTGCCCGGTACCTTGCAAATGCCTGCGATAGAGTTCGATGGACGGCCCACAGAGATGCGACATGGCTTCGGCGGCAGCACGGACACAATCCTCTCGACCATGGCGCAAGAACCTCATACCCCAAGGGATCATTTTCAGCGCGACTTTCGGGTGAATGGACAATGGCCGTCCATAGCCGAACATAAGTTTTGGGATGGACTTCCAAGTCCCGGGGAGCGACTGTGGGATAAACGACCAAGGAGACACCACGCCTGCGTTGCCCATAGAGGTTTCCTGACCCGGTTCCCCTCGATCGACAAGCGTGACCGGTACTCCTCGCTCGAGCAGCGAAAGGGCCGTGCAAATACCGACAATACCCGCACCCAAGATGATAACCGGGGCTGTGTTGTCAGGCTGTGGCATGGATATTTCTTCTTGCAATGACTTGGCTGATGATCGCTGGCGCGGCGATTAGAAGAGCAACCAGGTCGGCTTGGAGTGAGGGTGCAATAAAAACTAAACCTGCAATGGCCAACAGTAGGCGAAAACCCGCCCCTAGTGGTGCAAGCCAGTAGCCGACAACCGCCGCCGACAAAGCGATGACGCCTGCAATGCAGCTCGTGGCCGTGTAAGAGAATTCCCACAGGTCGAATCCGGTAGACGACACAAACAGCAAAACTGGCGCGTAGACAAACGCCATCGGTGCGACGACTTTACCTAGGCCGAGTGTAAAGGCGCTGATTCCGGTTCGGAATGGGTTGGAGTTGGCAATGGCCGCGGCAGCGTAGGCCGATGTGCAAACAGGCGGAGTGATCTCGGCCACAACTCCGTAGTAGAGAACGAACATATGGCTGGCGATAGGCGGGATGCCCAACTGCGCGAGCGCAGGCTGAGCAACCGACACCAGCATAATATAAAGCGCTGTCGTGGGTACCCCTGCACCCATCAAAATACAAGCCAGTGCAATGAATACCAAGCTTATAAACAGGGTTAAATCTTGGACCGAGAAAAGTTCGAAGGAACCGAATTGGAATAACCAAATTAGGTCGTTGCCCAAATTTGAGGCGGCTTGGGTGACCATAAATCCGATACGAAAGCCAACCCCTGTGGTATTGATGACGCCAATAACGATTCCAACGGCCGCCGAGGCAGCGCCAACGGCAAGTGCGTATTTCACGCCGGTTTCGAAGGTGTCGGCCATTTCGTTGAGCGACACTCGGCTCTGGGGATTGAGCGTTGCCAACACACTACCGGCGAGCAGGATAATGGACATGCTCAGATCGAATCCGCCGCCAAGGTATTTCCAGATGACGAAGGCGATGAACGCAAGAGCGTACAGAAGAGTGGATGGCTCACGCAGGCGACTCATCCCGGCAATCAAAGCCAGTGAGATACCGCAAAAGGCGGACATATAGGGCGTGTAGCCTGAGAAAAGCACAACCAGTAAACCAACGAGCGGCACGATGTTCGCCCAGCCTTCGCGCCAAACAGCACCAAGCTGAGGCAGGGCGTCTTTACTCAGGCCCTTTAGGCCCAGCCGTCGCGCCATCAGATGCACCACCGTAAAGACGCCCACGTAGTGCAGCAACGCTGGAAAGATCGCAGCCAAGACGATGGTGGTGTATGGCACCTCCAAGAATTCGGCCATGATAAAAGCAGCTGCTCCCATAATGGGCGGTGTGATCTGCCCGCCTGCCGAGGCGGCTGCTTCCACACCGCCAGCGAAATGGCCCGGGTAACCTAGCCGTTTCATGTTGGGGATAGTCAGTGCACCGGTGGAGACGGTGTTGGCCACAGACGAGCCTGAGATCGTGCCGAAGAAGGCAGACGACACGACTGAGACCTTGGCAGGCCCACCTGTGTAACGGCCTGCCAAAATGGTGGCGTTGTCGATAAAGAGTTGGCCGAGTCCGGTTCTCTGCGCGATGACTCCAAATAAGACGAAGTGAAAAACGATAGTCGAAACTACCCAGAGCGTGACGCCGAATATGCCCTCCTGCGGGAAGTACATGGAGGAGACGAAGGTGTTGAACTTGACGCCTGGGTGCTGTAACAAGCCAGGGAAATAGGGGCCAAACAGCGCGTACGAAATAAAAACGCAAATGATCAGCGGCAGAATCCAGCCCAATGTGCGCCGTGCGATATCGAGCACCAGCACGATGAGAATACAACCAAATAGCATGTCCCAGCCATTTGGGTTGCCCATGCGGAAAGTCATCTCCTCGACACCTAGCCACTCGATTCCACGCCATGCAAAACCGAGATACAAAGCCGACGCCACCCCAAGAGTCATTAGGATGATGTCCAGATAGGGAACGCCGCCCAGACGCAGTGCTCCGGTTTTTAAATCGAACGAGGTTTTTGTCTTGATCAGCGGATAGAAGGAATAAGTCAGAATAAATAGACCCGACAGGTGCCAACCCATGTGCCAGTAGTCAGGCGGCAAGGCGAAGCCAGCGGTCAAGTAGTGATAGACCGCAAAGGTCAGCGCGACGTAGCGCAGAAATTTGCCGAATTCTGTGGTCACAGACCGCGTCGCCGCGCCTTCGTCGTACTTTTTTTCGATGGCGGCCAGCTCTTCTTCGCTCAGCTCGCGGATCTCGTCCTGTCGGTTGGGAGGCTGTGTCATTTTATTTGGTTCATCGTTGGCTGGGTCATTAGTGGATAAACCCTGAAAATGGGGTGCGGAGCACTGCAGAGTGAACCATGCTGGTCAGAGTCGTGATGTCGAACACAGGTCGAGCAATGGCTTGCTGCAGTGGGGCTGCGTATGGCGGTAAATCTGTGCATTCCAATAAAACAGCACCTACTTGCGGTGCACGGGCGATCAAGCGCTGGCCAGCGGCGATCAAATCTGCTTCGATCAGAGCCAAATCCATATCTTGCCGAGCACCTTGCAGGATGACCTCGGAAAACTCGCTGCTGTGCTCCATGCCCTCAACCACCAAGGGAACATGCGCCGCTCCGGCCGCCGCCAGATGCGCCTCGGTCAATGCTTTGCTGGAGGCCGTAATAACACCGACAGGGCGCGCGGTCATGGTGTGAATCATCGGAGCCATCAATAGAGCAGAAACGCAAACTGGTATCTCAACTGCGCCTGCGATGTCGTTTTGAAACAAAGCGAGGAAACCGCATGATCCAGTGATCGCCTTGACGCCCGCTTTCTCCAGTCGCCTGGCCGAGACTAAAAGTGGCTCAAGCATTTCAGGCGAAGGATTATTCAACAGATTCGGCACGGTTAGGCCTTCGATAATCTCGTAGCTCAGCGTGTAGGGCAGGCTGGAAGGGTTTTTAATGTGGCCGGGCGGCTTCGGAAAATAGCTTTCTAGCGAAAGCACACCGATAGACACGCCACAGATATTGCTTCCACCCTTGGTAACGCTCACTCGCCTCTCCTGTTCTCTCGCAATTTACGCAGTTGCCTTTGTTCTGGCGGTGTCGGTCGAAAACTGAGCCGGTGGACACCGGGCGATCGAAACCGCCCGGATCCGGCAGAGCTTATTTCAGAAGACCAGCTTCTTTGTAGAACTTCTCTGCACCTGCGTGCAGCGGAACACCGAGAGCGGCGATGCCGTCGAGTGCGGTATCAGGTGTGATCTGTTTGCCTTTGGCGTGTCCGTTATCCAAGAGCTTGCGGGTGTTGTCGTTCCACATTGCCTGGGTGATGCCATAGACCAGCTCTTCAGAGAGGTCGGATGAGACCACCAAAAGTGCCGAAACCGCAGGGGTTTTCACTTCGTAGTCAACGCCTTCATAGACGCCAGCGGGGATGCTGGATGGAATATAAGCGGGGATGATTTCGTTGATTTTGGTGAGATCTTCGTCAGAGAAGCTGTGTAGTTCCATGCCTTTGGTTGTCGCGAGTTGCACCATGGCAGAAACGGGCCAGCCAGCCGCATAGAAGTAGCCGTCTAGTTGGCCGTCGGCAAGGCGCTCGGCGGATTGTGAGTTATTGAGTTCCGCCTCGTCGTAGTTGTCGCGGGTCAAACCCCACTCAGCTAGCATCATTTCCACCGCAACCTGTGTGCCGGAACCCGCTTGTGCGATGCCTACTCTTTTGCCCTCTAGGTCTGACAGAGAAGCAATACTTGCTCCCTTGGGCAGCACCAGGTGCAAATCTTCAGGGTAGAGGTTGGCAACAATGCGAAGTTTTTCATGTGGCTTGCCGTCAAACTTACCTTCACCCAGATACATTGACCGCGTGACATCAGCGGCTGCCATACCGGCTTCGAGCTCTCCATTTTGTACAGCGGTATTGTTGAAAACTGACGCCGTGGTCGATTGCGCAATGGCGATCAGGCCCGGTACACCGCACTGGCCACCTTTGTCACAAGGACGTGCGCCCGGCGGAGCGGAAATGCCGTTAGCGATGGTTCCGCCAATGGGGAAATAGGTCCCCCCGGCACTACCCGTGCCGATGCGGAAGAAGGTGGGGTCTTGCGCTAGGGCCGTGCCTGCGCTGAGCGTTGCCGCGACAGCAAGGGCCATTAGGTTCGAGGCTTTGATCATTGATGTACTCCCGTTGGACAGACTTCTGAAAGCGAGTCTTCTGGGCAAGAGTACACAGCACAATAAATAAACTCCAATTTTATTAATTTAGCTTTTGATAGATTTCGTTTATATTTGAGCGATGAACCTTACTCAGATTAAAACCTTTCAGGCTGTGATGACCTCCGATTCATTGTCTGATGCGGCAGATAAACTCGGTCGCACGCAACCCGCCGTCAGCGCCGCAATCAAGGCACTGGAAGATCAACTTGAGCTGCAACTCTTTGAAAGGCGTGGCAGGAAACTGATTCCTGTGCCAGAAGCTCAATACCTTCTGGCCGAGGCCGACGCCATACTTTCGCGCGTTAAACGGGTGCGCCAGACCATGCGCAGCCTTTCCGATGGGCATGGTGGCACGCTGAATGTCGCGGCCATGCCCGGACCAGTTTCGCTGATCTTTCCGAAGTTCATCGCCTCGAAAATAAGCGACTCTGACGGTATTTCTATTTCGATCCAGGCGCGCACCTCCAGTCAAATCGCCGAGCTCACGCGAGCGCAAACCATCGATTTTGGCTTCGCCGATGCGGTAGATGCTGAAACCGATGAGCACTTGTACCGCTCGGTTATTATCAGCGCCGACTGCCCGGTGGCCTTATCGGCAAACCACCCGCTGGCCTGCCGGTCTGAGATCAGCTTTGCCGACCTTGATGAGCAACCGCTGGGTACCTTGCCGAAGTCCCATCGACAAACCCTTGATGTTGCCAACCGTTTTACGGCACAAGGCGTATCTTTTAAAGCAACAATAGAGAGCCAGACATTTTTGCCGATTCTCCATTTTGTCGCTGCGGGCCGGTGTTGTACTGTATTGGACCCGCTGTCGGTGTTCCTAGTCAATGGGGAGGCTCCCATGGTCAGCGGTATCGCCGTCCGTCCGATGGCAGAACCGATCAGGTACCGCTACGCGATCTACTCACCCAAATATCGACCAATTTCGGTGATTGCCAGTAAACTGCTAGATGCTTGGCAAGAGGAAGTTATGGCCCTTTTAGAAGACTCTGGGTTTAATCCACGCCTCGAAGATCGCGAGAACAGCTCGCCCTGACATCAAACGGGGCGGCTGCTCTCGAAGAAGGTGTCATTTTTCTGAAACCAAGTGGGAAGAAACGATTCGCGAAAGTTGGATGATTAAACGAGGACAGAGAGGTTTGTCTTGG
This sequence comes from Granulosicoccaceae bacterium, assembly GCA_049607125.1. Classification (GTDB taxonomy): domain Bacteria; phylum Pseudomonadota; class Gammaproteobacteria; order CALCKW01; family CALCKW01; genus CALCKW01. The sequence continues at coordinate 10,207 of JBMYWE010000049.1, forward strand.
GTTTCTCGCCAATAGTGCCCTTGAGAGCACAGCGTGCATCGCGGTCTAGTGCGATAGCAGATTTTTTTCAACAAACTATGCAACTCGCTTATCAGTTGGCTGAATAGTGAACATGGCGGCTGC
>JBMYWE010000050.1:0-10197 GCA_049607125.1 Granulosicoccaceae bacterium
ATCATGGTAGTTACCACCGCAGCCGGTTTCCCCGTTCCAAAAAAAGCGATGACAGGAATCATAAAAACGAACGCGGGCATGGTCTGCATAAAGTCCATTATTGGCTGGATAAACGCGTAAAAGCGAGGTCGGCGGGCGGCAAACATGCCCAGCGGAATGCCTATCAAGATAGACAAGCAAGCCGCCGTACCAAGTAATGCAAGCGTGGTCATCGCTTTGTCCCAGAAGCCTAACAAGCCCATATAAGCGAGAAACGCTCCTGAATAAATAGCCATGCGAATTCCAGCGGTGAGCCAGGTAAGCAGAACAATCAGTGCGGCGATGACGATCCAGGGCGTATTGACAAATACAATTTCAAGAGCGTCGAGTAACAGGCGAATACAATAGGTGATGGCGTCAAACAGCGATTCGCCGTTTAACACGGCCCAGTTAAAAAATGCCTCGACACCGGCAATGCTCCCTAAGCGAATATCTGGGTCGGTAGGAAACTGCGTAAGCAGCGAGTAATGCCCGGGGAAGCTGTAGTGCAACATAGTCGCGACGACAATAACCCCCATAAACAAGGCGCTAAACAAAACCTGTGGTGTAGGCATTCCCGAGCGAATACTCCTGTCGCTGAGCCAGTCGGAGTAACGCGCCTCCAAGGCAGTATTGGCGGTTACCGCCTGCACTATTTTGACCAGCACCAATATCGATAGGCCAATTAAAGCGATAGTAGGCCCTTCGGCGGCCAGTGCGTCCGCCTCGGCTCGAATGCCACCTATATTGGCTTCTAGGGAGTCCACTGTTCGTTGATAAACTGCGGCCTTCTCTGATCCGCTCTCAAGCGCTGCCGCAAGCTGCTGACGCCGCAGCTCTAGAGTACCCTCTATAGAGGCAATACGCGCCATGGCATCGGCCGCCAAATCGCCCACCAGACCGCGCGCTATTTGTACAAATGCCAATGCTTCTACAATCAAAAATGGTAAGGCCCAAGACCACAGACCGCGCGCGCCGAACCAAACAGGGCCAAGCAGACCTGCAATCAGGTTAAATGTCGGTGTGAAATTTGAGGAGGCACCGATCTTGTCAAAGTTTTTGATGTAATAGTCGGGGCTGGTTTCGACATACTCACGAATACTCTTTCGCCGCTCCTCTGCGTAAGCGAGGGCAGCTTCGCTATCCGTATCTTCCAGCGGATTTCGTTCTTGATCATTCATGACATTTCGGTCCCCTCTATTACCGTGCGTAGTAGATCGGCCCGGGTAACTACCCCCACATTCACCCCATCCTTTTCGACCAAAATAACTTCGTCACTCTCTATGGCGAGGTTAATCAACGTGCTCAATGTCTCATTCGCATCAACACGCTTGGCCAATGCAGGTACAGCGCCTTGCGTTGATTGATACGCAGCCAAAGGCTGCATGACAGCGTGGGCATGCACGACCTTCAACCTAGAAATACCTGCCACGAAATCGGCTACATAGTCATCCGCCGGGTTCATCACAATGTCTTCGGCTGTCCCCATCTGCACCATCTTGCCGTCGCGCATTATGGCAATGCGGTCACCTATCCGGACAGCCTCGTCCAGATCGTGGGTAATAAACACCGTAGTTTTTTTCAGAATTTTAGAAAGCCGAATAAACTCGTCTTGTAGTTGTCGCCTGATCAGCGGATCCAGTGCGGAAAAGGGCTCGTCCATCAACAGAACATCGGGGTTAGCAGCCAGAGCACGTGCAAGTCCGACACGTTGCTGCATACCACCGGATAGTTCGTGCGCAAACTTGGAACCCCAAGCCCCCAGCTCCACAATTTCTAGGATAGCTGCGGCTTGCCTCATTCGTTCGTTCTTGGCAACCCTACGTATCTCTAGCGGCATAGCCACGTTATCCAACACTGAACGGTGTGGCATCAGTGCAAAGTTCTGAAACACCATGCCTATTTTTTGGTTTCTAAACTTTTGCAGGTCTTTGGGTGAAAGCGCCATAACATCTGTGCCTTCGATTTCTATTTTTCCAGCGGTTGGTTCTAGCAATCGGTTGAAGTGCCTAACCAAAGTGGACTTCCCGCTGCCAGACAAGCCCATTATGCAAAATATCTCGCCGCGGTTGACTGACAAACTGACATCAGCCACTCCCACGACAGCATTAAACTCTTCCAGTACCTCGTGCTTGTTTAAACCCCTGTCACGAATAGCCTGTAATGCAGCAGTGGCGTTGTTTCCGAAGATTTTCCAGACATTGGAAATTTCAACTACAGCTTCCTGGGTCATTGCATTCGCTCAAAGTGATCACGGGCAGATGCAGCCCGGCCAAGACCGAGCTGCAGTGGAGCCATAGCTGTGGTTTAAAGGCCGAGCATAGAATCAACTCGGTCGGAGTTAGCATCGACCCACTCTTTCGCAACCTCGGATGCTTCGCGACCATTAGCACTGATTTCAAAGGCGAGCGCACTGACGTCATCGGCCGTGAGGGTGAAGTTGGCAAAAAAGTCCGCGATGGCTGGCGAGCGCGCTGGCAAGGAGTTAGACCATGCAATTTGCACTTGCTTTAGCGCATCTTTGGTTTCCACTTTCGACTTGTTAAACCAGTCTGGGTCATCAGATGGCTGAACCATGACATACTTTGCAGGATCATACGTTGGCTCACTCAACATCTTCACATCAAACATAAACCAGACGGCGTGCGGCTTGTAACAGTAGAAGGCATAGCCTTCGTCCTTGGCAATAGAATCTTTTATCCGAGCTGTTTTTACACTTTCTTCCGCTCTAATGGGCTCAATAAAATCACCCAAACCATAGTCACGAACTTTTACCTCGTTGACATTGGCTGATGCCCAACCGGGCGCGCCAATCCACATTTCGCCTTTGCCGTTTCCATCACTGTCCATCAGCATAGCCACATCGGGTCGGCCGAGATCAGCGATATCGGTGATGTTATTGGCTTCTCCAAAGTTTTTAGAAACACAAAAGCCTTGGTTGCCCTCGTAGGGGTTGGAGGACAAAGTCACCGTGCCTGCCCCGTCCACGTATTTTTTGGTAAAGCTCTCCTGGTTGGGCAACCAGACATCTGGGTGCACATCGATATCCCCTTTGCCCTGGTCCATGGCCTGAAAAATAGTGGCATTGTTACCGGGCACGTATTCAACCGTACCGCCAATTCGCGAACTAACCACCTCACCCAAGACATGCGCTATCGCCTGCGCCCCTGTCCAGGACGGAACTCCAATATTAACTTTTTCTGCGGCAATTGCAGGCAGCGCTATTGCGCTGATCGCAACTGTTAATCCTAGCGTTTTCAGTTGGACTTTCATTATCGTCTCCTTAGCGAGTACGCGCTTTTAGTAGCGCTTCATCATTCAACGTGTGCGAGCAATTGATCTTGATAGGCAAACAGCGCAGATGCACCTCCCGTGTGCAGATACAGCACTTTATCCGTCGGCCTAAAAAAGCCCTGACGAACCATACCTATCATTCCAGCCATACCCTTGGCTGAATAAACAGGGTCGAGCAAAATACCTTCTTGTCGTGCCGACAGTTCGATGGCTTCTAGGGTACTTGGCGCTGGAATACCGTAACCCTCCCCGACATAATTATCATCCACCAAAATCTTGTCGCGGGCTATCTCCGTGGCACCAAGCTTGGCGACAGTTTTTTGCGTCAGCGCATACACGGCATCAATCTGGCGCTCTTGCGGTTGGCGGACACTCACGCCCATAACGGGTAAATCGTGTGCCAATGCATGAAACCCCGCCACCAAGCCTGCGTGCGTACCCGTACTGCCGGTGCTCATCACCAGCCAGTCGAAATACTCGCCCGTTTCTCGGGTGTAGTCGACTATTTCCTGGGCACACTTGGCATAACCAAGTGCCCCCGTAGCATTCGAGCCGCCGCCTGGGATAAAGTACGGAGTGTGTCCCTGCTCTCGCAATGTATCTGCAACTGTTTGAGCTTCCGCATTCATGTCCAGACCAGCCGGCCTGAATTCATGCGATGCTCCAAAAAGTTTGTCGAGTAGCACATTGCCGGTCTGCTCATAGGAGGCACCGCGATCCGGGACGCGGCGTTCGAGCAGGACATGGCATTTCATTCCCACTTTACAAGCAGCAGCGGCCGTCTGGCGCACGTGGTTCGATTGAACTGCACCCTGAGTCACCAACATATCTGCGCCTTGCTGCAGCGCTTCGCCAACCAAAAACTCCAGTTTACGCGTTTTGTTTCCGCCCATTGCCAAGCCGGTGCAGTCATCGCGCTTTACGTAAAGCGCAGGCCCTTGCAGCAAATGACTCAATCGCTCCATTGGCTCTATCGGCGTAGGCTGATGGCACAGCCTCGCTTGCGCGAATCGGTCAAAATCGATCTGGACGGAGCCCACAGTTGAGTTTCCAGAGGTAGCCATCAGTGATCCTGTCGTTGAGTTTTCCAGACAATTAGTCTGTTGTAGAGTCGCTCTAATATCCAATGTTATGATCTAATAGCATTATGCAAATAACACATAATGTTAAGTTATGGATATTCTCCTCTTTCGCGACTTGGAACACCTGAGCCAGACGGGCAACTTCTCCCAGGCCGCCAGCAAGAGCAACCTCAGTCAGCCCGCCTTCAGCCGACGCATCAAAGCGCTCGAGGCCTGGGTTGGCACCACGCTGGTCAATCGCTCTCGCCAACCAGTCAAGCTCACGCCCTCTGGAGAACAGATGCTGGAGGCGGGCTTACAAGCACTTGCACGGATAGAGCACGAACGTGAGCAGATTCTCGAACTGGAATCCGTGCCTGGCAGCTCCATCGTCAGCTTCGGCACCCAACACTCCATTGGTTGGCGCTTTTATCCCAGCTGGTTGCAGGCCTTGGAACAAGCCTATGGGCCAGTTTTGTCGCAATTGCGGGCTGATGACTTGCCCAACTGCATGCAGGATCTAAAAGAGGGCAACGTTGATTTTGTGATCGCCTACGCCAGCGGAGCAACCAAACTAAGTCGGCAATTAGACTCAATCACCATTGGTGAGGATCAGCTGATTCCGGTATGTAAGCCTTCTTCCGATGGGTCGCCCTTATTTACCTTTGATGCCCAAGGAGTCAAATTGCCCTTTTTACGCTTTGGCGAAACCGCTCCTATAGCAGCGCACCTCAACCCGCTATTTACGCAGAACGACATCTCCACTTCACTGCAAACTGTCTACGAAAACTCTATGGCGGGTGCGCTAAGAATACGGGCGCGTGCAGGCGACGGCGTGGCATGGTTGCCGAGGAGCCTGGTCTCTCCCGATTTGGACAACGGCCTTCTGGTGCACACAGGTGAGGCAGACTGGGTTGTAGACTTGAGCATTCAGTTGCTGCGCAGTAAAGATCGATCGAACAAGACCACGCGCGCGATATGGTCTTTCCTCGAAACTCGCCAGTCCACTCCGCTTGTCTGTCTGTAGACAAGTAATGTTCGCCTTAGCTGAAGTGCCATGCCACTCTACGATGCAGGTTGTTTGTGGCACTGATCGGTGATTTAAAGCCAGCACCGGCCTTTTTGATTTGACTAGCTAGTAGTTTTTGAGTGGGTCGCTAGACGGCGATAAAACCTTGCACATCAGATAAACATCTCGCTAGAACGCCCATGCGTCGCCGAGCTGCTCAATCGAACAATTGTTGAAAGCCCGCCACAATCTCGGCGTCACTCAGCACGTTCATCTGGGTGGCGACGATCCAATGATGGCCAAAGGGATCGCGTAGGCGCCCTGCCCGATCGCCGTGGAATTGATCAGCCACAGGAATCACCTCCACCGCATCGGCTTTGAGTGCTTCGGAGAATACCCGGTCAACGTCTTTCACGTGCAAACTGAGCACCACCGAGGACCCGCCCAAACTCTGGGGACTAACGGAGCCAATACTCGGCATCTCGTCCGCCAGCATCACCCGAGTGCCTTCAATTTCAATCTCAGCATTCATGCAGCTGCCATCGGGGGCTATTAAGCGCGTGCGGGTTTCTCGTGCATTAAACACGCGCACGTACCAATCAATGGCCGTGTTGCAATCGTTTACTTGTAAGTAAGGGGTAAGTCCGGTCACAGCAACTCCCTCAGGTAGGTGATCATGACAGATGTGTCGACTATTAAGCGATTCAAGCTACCATGAGCATGCAACGAGCTGAATCCTAACTCAGGGAAACCAAAGCCATGAAAGCATCACTGGAAACATTTTTCAACGCGTGGAGTGACGCCGACACGCAATCCCGCGAAGACATCTTCGGCGCTGCGCTAAGCAACAACATCCGCTATTCCGATCCACGCTCAGGCAATCGCTTGCAAGGCATCAGCTCCGTCAACGACTACGTTGGCCAATTCAGCGCCAACGCGCCGGGCTGGCGCGCGTGGGTAGAATCAGTGGATGAGGTCAACGGATACGCCCGTGCCATCGTGGCCTTCGGCGGCAAGGGCCCCGACGGCGAGGACATGGTTCAACACGGAACCTATTTTGCCACCGCTGACGCCGACGGCAAGCTCGACCTGCTGGCCGGATTTGTCGGCACGGGTCAGTGAAAACTTGGGTTAAAACATGCGCAGTAAAAACCCTGTAAAAGCAGCGCTGAAACGCTTTTTTGAGTCGCCTTTACAAGAAAGCCAGTTCAGCAGACCTTTGCTGCAAGTGGCCAACTTAACCGCGCTTCGTCACCTGCGCGACGGGTACCTGAACGAGCACGGGCCGTTGCGCAGTATCCAACGCCAGGATGGCTTTTATCTGCTGCACTTCGACGACACTACCGTGCCAAGTGCAGCATCACTAGACAACCAAGGCCGCTTCAACCTACTCTGGTTCAATCTCACCGAGTCGCCCCACACAAGTACGCTCGACACCATCAACGCGATGATCGAAGAATTCGGCGGCGACCTGAGCATCCGGCTCGAGCGCGACGGCGAAGTGTTATTCGAACGCGACTCCGAACGCAAACTGCCGGTTGGCTCCACCTTCAAGCTGGCGGTTCTGCTCATTCTGGTCAACCACATTGAAGCAGGCCTCGCACAGTGGACCGATAGCATGACCCTGAAAGAGCGCCACCTTTCCCTGCCATCGGGCACACTGCAAGACGAAACTTTGGGGTCACGCTGGACGCTGGAGCAGCTAGCCCAAAAAATGATCGCCGACAGCGACAACACCGCCACAGACATGCTCATAGACCACCTCGGGCGCAAAACCGTCGAACTACTGTCAATGGGCAACTTACCCTTTCTCACCACCGCAGAGTTTTTCAAACTCAAAGACCCACGCAACGCCGAGCTATTACAAGCATGGAGAAACTCATTCATTCCAAAACGCCGGGCAATTCTTAAGGTATTAGCCTCTCGACCGCTACCGCCGATCAGCCTCTTCGACAATGGGCCGATTGCACTAGATGTAGAATGGTTTATCAGCACCCATGAGATTTGTGGCCTGCTCAAGGGTCTGTATTTTCACCCCAGCTTAACCCACAACACTGGCCACCTCGACAAGCGCGACTGGAGCCGCATCGCCTATAAGGGGGGCTCCGAACCGGGCGTTCTAAACCAGAGCTTTCTGCTGCAAGATCCCAAGGGGCGGCTGAGTTGCCTGTCGCTCACCTGGAGAAACGAGCTAGGTGTAAACCGCTTTCCGCTGTTTCGACTAAGCAGTTTGCTGGCCCGGTACGCGCTGGAAGCGTCGCCCAAATAGCAACGCTACACGGTGCCGCCGCGCAAAAGATTCTGACCGGCTGTCTATTAACCAAGCGCGCACCTCGGGTGCTAGAATACGCCGATGAACTCGCCCAACACCGCGCTAGACACCCGCGCCCTCCAGAGCCAACTCTCCGACTGCATGCTCGCCGACCAGCACAAGCTTCGACGCCAGCTGCGCGATCTAAGCAACCCTAAGCACCCACTAGACGCCAAAGATCTAGACCAACGGCTACAGCGCTTGCAGGCTGCACTGGATGCATCAAAGGCAAAACGCGAGGCACGTGCCGCCCAAGAGCACACGCTTAATTACCCCGAAACGCTGCCCGTGGTGGACTCTCGCGAGGAGATAAAAGCAGCCATCGCCGCGCACCAGGTGGTGGTGGTGTGTGCCGACACCGGTTCGGGTAAAACCACGCAGCTACCCAAGATGTGCCTAGAGCTCGGCCGTGGCGCGGCGGGCATGATTGGCCACACCCAGCCGCGCCGCATCGCTGCGCGCAGTGTGGCCGCGCGCATCGCCGAGGAGACCCAAACCGAGCTCGGCGCCTTGATTGGCTACAAGGTGCGCTTTAACGACGTGCTGCAGCCCAGCGCCAAGGTCAAACTCATGACCGACGGTATTTTGCTGGCTGAAATACAGCGCGACCCTTGGCTCAACAGTTACGACACCCTCATTGTGGACGAAGCGCACGAGCGCTCGCTGAACATCGATTTCTTGCTCGGCTACCTACACCAACTGCTGCGCAAGCGCCGCGACCTCAAGCTCGTCATCACTTCGGCCACTATCGACCCACAGCGCTTCTCCAAACACTTCAATGATGCGCCGATTATCACCGCCGAGGGCCGCAGCTATCCGGTCGACGTACGCTATCGCTCGCGGCAAATTGCCGAAGACCAACCCGAGACGGAGGAATCCCAGGCGATCATCGAGGCATGCGAGGAGCTAGCGGCCGATATCGAAGGCGACTTCCTGATATTTTTGCCGGGTGAGCGCGACATCCGCGAGAACAGCGAGGCACTGCGCAAACACATTGCACAATCCAAACGCCTGCGCGGCACCGAGGTATTGCCGCTGTTTGGTCGGCTCTCGGCCGCAGAGCAACAAAAGATATTTGCCGCCCATGGCAACCGTCGCGTGGTGCTGGCCACCAATGTGGCCGAAACTTCGCTCACCGTACCGGGCATCCGGGCAGTTATCGACACTGGCACTGCGCGCATCTCGCGCTACGCGGCGGGGAGCAAACTGCAACGCCTGCCTATCGAAAAAATAAGCCAAGCCTCGGCCAACCAGCGCAAGGGCCGTTGTGGCCGTGAGGCACCGGGTATTTGCATTCGCCTGTTCGACGAGGCCGACTTCGACGCGCGGCCCGAGTTCACGGAGCCGGAAATTCTGCGCACCAACTTGGCCTCGGTTATCCTGCAAATGGCCAACCTGCGCCTGGGCGAGATGGAAGACTTCCCCTTTATCGAGCCGCCGGAGTTGCGCTTTATCAACGATGGCTACCAGCTGCTGCTGGAGCTAGGCGCCGTTGACAAAGATCGCAAACTCACTCGGCTGGGTCGTCAACTGGCGCGCATCCCCGCCGACCCGCGCTTGGCGCGCATGTTAGTCGCCGCCCATGAGGAGGGAGCGCTGGACGAAGTGCTCACGATTGTTGCTGGGCTCTCAGTACAAGACCCACGCGAGCGCCCGCTCAACGCGCGCCAAGCTGCTGACGAGGCGCACTCAGAATACCAAGACGAAAAATCTGACTTTCTGGGCTGGGTGAACCTCTGGGCTTGGTGCGAGGCACAACAAAAGCTGCACACCGGTAATCAATTTCGCAAGCTCTGCCAAAAGCGCTTTTTAAACTACCTGCGCATCCGCGAATGGCGCGACTTGCGCCGCCAGCTGGTAGATGTGACCCGCGACTTAAAAATGAAACCCAACTCCACCGAGGCCCATGTGGACAACATTCATCGCGCGGTGCTCAGTGGTCTACTGGGCAATGTGGCGCGCTTGGATGAAAAGCGCGAATACACCGGCGTGCGTGGGCGCAAGTTGCAGATATTCCCCGGCTCTGCCCTCAAAAAACGCTCACCCGCCTGGATCATGGCTGCCGAAGTGACCGAGACCAGCCGCGTGTTTGCCCGCACGGTGGCGGCCATACAACCCGAGTGGATAGAAAAGCTCGCCCAGCCGCTACTCAAAGCCAGCTATTTCGATGCGCGCTGGCACCGCAAGCGCGCGCAAGTGGGTGCCCGAGCCAAGATCACCCTCTACGGCTTGATCGTCAACCCCAACAAAAAAGTCAACTACGGCCCCATCAACCCAAGTGAGTCGCGGGAGATATTTATCCGCGAAGGTTTAGTGGGTGCCCAATACAATACCCAAGCACCCTTCTACGAACACAACCTCAAGCTGGTCGAGGAAATCCAGCTGCTCGAAGACAAATCTCGCCGACGAGATATTCTGGTCGACCCAGAGGACCTCGTCGCCTTCTACCTCTCGCGTATCCCCGAGGGCGTGTACAGTGGCCCAAGCTTCGAGAAGTGGCGCAA
>JBMYWE010000051.1:0-10175 GCA_049607125.1 Granulosicoccaceae bacterium
CTAGAGGCCTTTTTTGACAGCTTGAGCAGCCCACCAGACGCCGACATACAGTGACAACCTCTGCCATAGCTCGGAGTGGTTTGAGCGCCCCCCCTTATTCCAAGCAGTGACTCACGCTTGCTTACCTTGCGCGCCTTTTAAATCAAATAGTTGATGATGCCCACGCACCATTCGATCTCCGTGCCACGCCCACGAAAAACAGCTCATTGAATGCGCTGTAACGGTGACTCACAAGCCTAATACTCTTATTAAAAAAGCTTCGTATAGCGCTAAATTGAAACTGATTGGAACCCAATAGTTACATTAACAACGCGTTAGAAGCTCTCTTTGTGACGACATTCAATATTTTCTCATCGGCGCGTAGATAAAGTGTGAACCTATCTGCCATCCAGTGTTGCTAAGGTTGGAGTGCCGCTTATTGGTAACAGCCGCACTCCAGAAACACTTTTACTCAATTGCCATGACGGAAGCCTCCTGGGTTTTGAGCACTTGGTTTAGCAGATCCGATTGCACGTTTAATGAGAGGGTTCTGATGAAAACTAAACAACCAAGCGTCGGTCGATCAATTCGACCGCACAACGGACGCAGGCTGACGCACATAGCCTTGGCGGTTTGTTGTTTTGCAGGCTTAAGCAACCCTGGTTTCGCTAAGGAACCTACCGCAGAGAGCTCTCTCCTAACAAACAAAGATATCCCCAGAACTGCCGCACTCACCCTAGGCGAAGGGGGCCGCTGGAGCACCCCAGAGGACTGGCCGCTGATCGCGGTACACGCCGCCCTGATGCCCGACGGCAAAGTACTGGCCTGGGATGCAACACCCGATGATTTCGACGGTGACCCACACACCCGCGGCACCAGCTCTACCCGAGCCACACTTTGGGACCCCATCAACAACACGCATCAGCCCGCCAATAGCACCACGCAGTATGATTTGTTTTGCGCTGGCTCCGCTCACTTGCCCAACGGCAGCCTTTTGTTCTCGGGTGGTGATTCCGGCGCAGGTGGCGCCAACGGTCCAGACGCTGGCAGCAGCACTTTCAATCCCTTCAACGCTACTTGGTCGCGCGAGAGCAACCTCGTCACTCGACGCTGGTACGCGTCAGTGGCAGCGCTTCCCTCAGGAGAAATGCTGACCTGGGGCGGCTCTTTTATTGGCAACAATGCCATGGGCGAAGTGTATGGAACAGATGGCGTATGGCGCCCCTTAACTGCACGTCCGACCTACAGCATCGGCGGCGACTATCAGTGGCTACAAACCACCCCCAACGGCAAGGTTGCGCACCTGGGTCCCTCTAACAGCATGGGCTTTATAGACACCGAGGCCAATTTGTTCGACGGCGGGAAAAACCGTGACGCTATCTGGCGCGGATACGGAAGCTACGCCGTATACACCAACGGCAAAGCACTGGTCGCAGGTGGAGGCAGCTCAACGCGCGATTCAGTTGTGGTAGATCTCAACACACTGAGCACGCAATCCACCGGCGACATGAACATCGGACGCCGCCAGCACAACCTCACCATTCTCGCCGATGGTACAGTCATGGCAAGCGGCGGAAACAATACAGGTGCGGGTCTCGTCGATATGAACGGCGCCGTCTATGACACAGAAAGCTGGGACCCGGCGACGGGCCAATGGAGCAAACTGGCGCCAATGGCGATCAATCGACAATATCACTCCATCGCCCTGCTACTGGCAGACGGTCGGGTGTTGTCGGCCGGCGGAGGCTACTGTGGTACCTGTACGCAAGTGGGTTATAAGGAACAGAACGCCGAAGTCTACTCGCCTCCCTATCTCTTTAACGCCGACGGCACAGCGGCAGATAGGCCTGTGATCCAGCAAGCGCCAACGTCAATAGGATACGGTCAGCCCTTTCAACTGACGGTCTCCGCAGCGCAAGTTCAAAAGTTGCATTTGATCAAGCTGGGCTCAACCACGCACTCGGGCAACCAAGATCAAAGACTCGTGCCACTGAGCTACACCAGCACCGGCAACGGAACCATTACGGTTACTGCCGAAGGGCCCGATAATCGCAACCTTGCCCCCCCTGGGCACTATATGTTGATTGCTGTGGACAACGCGGGCGTACCGTCTGTATCGCGCATCATTCGGGTGGGCAATGTCGAGAGCAATCTTGCAACCGGAGGTACCGCTAGCCAGAGCAGCAGCTACCCTGGTGGCAACGCCGAAAAAGCCATCGACACCAACACCAATGGCCTGTGGTCCGCTGGATCAGTCACCCACACCAACAACCAGAACCAACCCTGGTGGCAAGTTGATCTAGGTGAAGTAAAAGCAATCGAAACAGTCGAGTTGTTCAACCGAAGCGACTGCTGTAGCAGCCGCTTGAACAATGTCTACGTGTTTATCTCTGAGGAACCTATAAGCGGCAGCACCGTTTCTCAGGCTCAGGCACAAAACAACGTACAAACTGTGCGCTTCCCCGGCACAGTGGGGGCAAAAACGACACTGCAAGTAAACGGTGTGGGTCGGTATGTCCGTGTCCAGCTCGGACAACAAGGCATCCTGTCGCTGGCCGAGGTCAAAGTGCTTGGCAGCGCGCCGACAAACCTTGCTCTGGGTAGCAACGCCACGCAGAGCAGTAACTACACAGCCACTGCTGATGCCACACGCGCAGTAGACGGCGATACCATGGGCAATCACTCGCAAGCCCCGATCGCCATCACCCGACTGCAGTCTCAGCCCTGGTGGCAGACCGATCTCGGTGCCGTTGCTCGACTGGGAGAGATCGTGCTGCACAATCGCCGCGATTGTTGTGCGAATCGTTTGAGTGACTTCTATGTACTGAGCTCCGAACAAGAAATCAGTGGAAGCCTGTCAAACGTCTTGGCCGATCCGTCTGTCAACGCCATCTACCACCCCGGCAGTTTTAGTGGGGTGAAAAGTTTCTCCGTAGACACCAACGCGCGCTATATTCGCGTGCAACTCAACGGCTCAAACTACCTACAACTCACTGAAGTAGAAGCTTTTGCCAAGCACGGTGCAAGCAATGAAGCGCCGTCTATCAGCAATCCAGGAGCGCAACAAAGCACGGTCAATCAGGCGGTGAGCCTAACAATCAACGCCAGCGACTCGGACGGTGACACCCTGCGCTTTAGCGCCAACAACCTGCCGACCGGGCTATCTATAGATCCGATCAGTGGCATCATCAGCGGAAGCGCGAGCACCGTAGGAACATCTTCAGTCACTGTTTCAGTCAGCGATTCGCAGGCCGTGTCAGCCGTACAATTTAGCTGGCAGATTACAGCCGAGACAGACAACAACACACTGACTTCAGGCAACCAGGTAAGCGGCTCGGCCGCCTTGCGAAGCTGGACTTACTACACCATCGACAGCCGCGCCACCGACGATCAGCTCCGCGTAGATTTGGACGGCTTATCAGCAGACGTGGACCTCTACGTGCGAGCCGGTGCGCGCCCCAGCGGACACGTGGACGAGGGCGGTACTTATGATTGCGGCTCTTACGTCGGCGGCGACAACCCCGAGAGCTGCACGCTCGAGAACACGCAAGCGACCCAGTGGCATATTGGTGTCTACGGCTACCGAGCATCCAATTACACCCTAGAAGCGACGCTGATCGACAACGCTGGAGGAAACTTAGATACCCTGCTGCCGCTCGACCAGAGCACCACCGGAGCCGTGGCTAGAAGCACCTGGCAGCACTACAAAGTCAACGTGCCAGCCACCACACAGGAAGTGACCTTTGTTCTCTCGGGAATGAGCGCGGACGCCGATATGTATGTCCGCAGAGGCCAACGCCCGAGCGGCGCAGTGAGTGAGGGCGGCAACTATGACTGCGGCTCGTATGTGGGCGGCACCACCGATGAAAGCTGCGTTTTAACCAACACCGGGGCCAATACCTACTTTGTCAGCGTGCACGGCTACCGAGGCACTGGCTATACGCTCGCCGTCTCGGGTCGCGACAGTAGCAACACCACCGTCACTGCACTGGGCAGCGGCTCAGCTAGCTCGGGATCAGTGGCCCAAGGAGAGTGGCAGTACTTCTCCATCGACGCTGATGTGAACTCCAGCCGATTGACGGTCACCTTGGACGGGTTGAGCAACGACGGAGATCTGTACGTTCGCTCCGGCTCCATCCCATCAGGCAACCCTGCAGCTGGTGCCAACTCAGACTGTATCTCTTGGCTAGGCAGCACCACATCAGAGAGCTGTGAGCTATCCAATACATCGACAACGACGTGGTATATCGGTGTGTACGGCTACGCTGCCACTGATTTCCGCGTAACCGCGGTGCTGCACAACGACACAAGGCGTGCGATTGACAAGCCGCGTGTCTTCGGCAAGGGCGAGGACAGCAAGGCTGCCATCGAGGCAGACAAGGCGGCTGTCGTGGGCGGCGGCGGAAGCACGGGTGCCCTGCTACTCATCGCGCTGCCACTGGCGTGCAGAGCACGCCGACGACGACACTAGCGCCTAGCAAGCGCTAACAGCAACTCCCGGGCAATCAGCTCGGGGGTTTTCTATAAAAACAACCGCCCAACCAAACATCTTCGACGATTTAGCCAAGTGCGCTGAACCAGCTCAACGGGGTGCAGCGACTCAGGATATCGCTCGGCTGCAAGAGCATCACCTATCGATCCGAGCTCGCTGTCCGACCGGCATCGACCCTCCGATGTCAAGCAACTCTATTTACGCTCAACCGAGGATCTCATGTTTAAACTGTGGGATAATCTCCCGCTAGCCCGTCGAGACAGCCCTAGCGCCCCATGAACGAAATCGCCCTCACACTGCTGGCCACCTCCTTGGTCAACAATGTAGTCTTGGTGCAGTTTCTAGGCTTGTGCCCCTTTGTCGGTGTTTCTAAACGACTGGAAACCGCTCTTGGCATGGGCCTGGCCACCACTTTCGTACTGACTCTCGCCTCAGTCTGTGGCTATCTTCTGCATACCTATTTGCTCGCCCCGCTCGACGCCATTTGGTTGCGCACGGTGTCGTTTATCGTGGTGATATCCGTCGTGGTGCAGTTCACTGAGATGGCCTTGCGCAAGACAAGCCCCGTACTCTACAACCTGCTGGGTATTTTCCTGCCACTGATCACGACCAACTGCGCCGTGTTAGGCGTTGCGCTACTGGTGTTGCAAAAACAAGAATCGCTGTTTGGCGCCGCGCTGTACGGATTTGGCTCGGCACTGGGGTTTACCTTGGTACTGGTGTTGTTTGCCGCTGTGCGCGAACGCATCGAGAGTGCCGATGTGCCCCTGCCCTTTCGCGGTAGCGCCATAGCGCTGGTCACAGCGGGCCTGATGTCCTTGGCCTTCATGGGCTTCGCCGGATTGGCGCCGAGTTAAACATATGTGGGCTGTTATCGTTTTCGCTGTTTTATGCGCTCTGGCTGGTCTACTGCTGTGGTTTGCTTCACGCAAGTTCGCGGTCGAGGGCAACCCGCTGGTCGACGAAATTGAATCGGTGCTGCCACAAACTCAATGCGCCCAGTGTAACTACCCCGGCTGCCGCCCCTACGCCGAGGCACTGGCCGCTGGTGAGGCCGAGATCAACCAATGCCCACCTGGCGGTGAGGCTGGCGTACGGGCATTGGCCGAGCTACTGGGAAGAGACATTATCCCGCTCAATGCCGAGCACGGCGAAGACAAAGGCCCAGTGTTGGCGGTTATCGACGAGTCGGTGTGTATTGGCTGCACCAAGTGTATACAAGCCTGTCCCGTCGATGCCATACTCGGCGCTGCCAAGCAAATGCATACGGTGATCGCCAGCGAGTGCACGGGCTGCGAGCTGTGCATCCCGCCTTGCCCAGTGGACTGCATCGACCTTATCCCTGCCACGGGGATACAACCGTGAGCCGCAGCTCCATATTTCACGGCGGCATGACACTCAAGCCCGACAAAGTGCCCGTGGTGCTACCCACCGAACAGCTTGCGCTGCAATCACACTACGCGGTCCCTCTCACCACCCGTGGCGGACAGTTTTCGGAGCCGCGGGTCGGTGTAGGAGAAAAGGTATTGGCCGGTCAAATCATCGGCGGCGGCCGCTTGAGAGTAGGAGTCCACGCCCCTACATCGGGTACAGTGGAATCGATCCACACCGAGCCCGGCGATACTCGCGTCGTGATAAGCGCCGACGGCGAACACCGCTCGGTCGCCAAGAGAGACTCAGTTGAACCTGACAACACCACTATTGACGACCTGCGCGAAGCCGGACTAGCGGGCATGGGCGGGGCTGGCTTCCCCACCGCAGATAAACTTGCAGTCGCACTCGAGAACAAACCTCAGCTGCTCATTGTCAACGCGGTAGAGTGCGAACCCGTTATCAGCTGCGACGCTCAACTCATTATGCAAGACGCCGAGACCTTGCTGTTCGGCGCCGACTGGCTGCGTCGCTTTGCCGGCGCGCAGCAATGCCAGATAGTGCTTGAAGATCACAACCAAGCGACTTTTGAGAGACTGAACAACTGCATACAAGTGGTAGAGCTCGACAACATCTGTGTCACACAAGTCCCCACCCGTTATCCAGCGGGCAGTGAGCGACAACTGGTGCACGCTATAACAGGCACAAGGCTGGCCCCAGGCGCTCGACCGCTGGACGGCGGGGCTTTGGTGCAAAATGCGGCCACCGTGCACGCGCTGGGTCGCTGGGCGCAGAACGGCACACCACTGATAGAGCGCCTTGTCACTATTGCAGGCGGGGCCTGCCTGCGCCCGCAGACACTCTGGTGCCCCATCGGCACTCCACTCGCCGCTCTGTTAGAGCACGCGGGCGCCAGCGCCGAGTCGGTGGAGCTATTCCAAGGCGGCCCCATCATGGGCATACCACTGAGCACGGGCGACGCTGTGACCAAACACACCCAGTGTTTGCGTATTGAACATCCCGCCAAAGCCGTTGAGCCACTGGCGTGTATTCGCTGTGGGCTTTGCTCCGAAGCCTGCCCTGAGCACCTTCTTCCGCAACAATTGCACTGGCAGTTGCTCGGCAATAACTTACCCGGTGCGCAAGCTGAGCGCCTACAGCACTGTATTTTGTGCGGGTGCTGCGACACGGTCTGCCCCAGTCAAATACCACTGAGTCAACAATTTGCCAAGGGCAAAGCCGATCTGCGCCTGCGCCAGCACACCGAACAGCGCGCGGCCAAGGCAAAGCAGCGGGTGGACGCGCGCAAGCTGCGCTTAGAGGCCAAAGAACGAGAAAAACAAGAGCGTCTGGCAAAACGCAAATCCGGCACATCCAAAGTAGATAAACAAAAAGCCGTCATGGAAGCCCTGGCTCGCAGCAAGGCAAAGAAAGCAGCCAGCGAGAAAAAACAACATGATTAATGCCGCACGCAATACAACGAGCGTCATGCACTCGGTCCTGCTGGCCATGCTGCCCGCAACGCTCGCGTCGCTTTGGTTTTACGGCCCTGGCGTTTTACTCAACCTCACCGCGTGCATCGCCACGGCGCTCGCCTGCGAAGCGGGCATCAGTGCGCTGCGCGGCCGCCCACCCACGGGCACTTGGACCGACCGTTCCGCCATCGTCGCAGCGGCATTGCTGGCCCTGTCACTGCCGCCGCTAGCACCAATCTGGTTACCCATTATCGGCACTGCCTTCGGCATAATCGTTGGCAAGCAACTCTACGGCGGCCTGGGTCAAAACCCCTTTAACCCTGCGATGGTTGGCTACGCCGCCCTACTGATCGCCTTCCCGCTGGAGATGAGCCTGTGGCCTGTTAGTTGGCAACAGGGTGGGTTCTCCCTGAGAGACGCTCTTGGCCCCTACAGTGCACTGCCCTGGGACGCCATCAGCAGCGCCACCTTGCTAGACGCCGGAAATACCGCACTTCGCGCAGGACTTGCCCTGCCCGAAAGCTCTCTATCCACACAGCCCGCCACCTGGATCTCCCTGTGCTGGATGGTTGGTGGACTATGGCTGTTGCTACAGCGCACCATCAGTTGGCATATTCCCACTGGTTTGCTCCTCAGCCTATCTGTACTCGCCACCGTTTTCTTTTTCAGCGATGCCGATCGCTTTGCCTCCCCACTTGTGCATCTACTCTCGGGCGCGTGCATGATAGGGGCTTTTTTTATTGCCACCGATCCCGTCTCCGCCCCGGCACACCCTCACGCTCGGTTGCTATACGGAGCTTGCATAGGCACGCTTGTTTACATCATCCGCAGCTGGGGCAGCTTCCCCGACGGTGTTGCCTTTGCCGTGCTGCTAATGAACCTGGCCGCCCCGCTACTCGATCATATTTGGAGGGGCCGCAGCACATGAAGCCGTTCGCGCCCAAGCCCGCAATTCAGCTAGGCTTGTTTGCTCTGCTCAGCGCCGCGTTGTTGGCCGGATTACACACGCTGACCAAAAGCAATATTCAACGCAACCAAGCGCAGCGTACCGCGCAACTACTGGCCAATGTCACATCGACAACTGACAGCACCCCAAAGCGGACACAGCTTACGCTGAACGGGCACCGCCACACCCTCTGGCGAGTGTACCGTGATGAACAAGTGATTGAAGCGGTGTTGGAAGTAACCGCTAGCGGTGGCTACAGCGGGGATATAGACCTGCTGGTGGGTATCAACCAGAAGCTTGTGATAAGCGGTGTGCGCGTCACATACCATCGCGAAACCCCTGGGCTAGGCGACAAAATAGACACACGCCGCAGCCCTTGGATTGAAAGCTTCAAAGGACTTTCACTCGGCCAACCCGCGCCCGAGCAATGGGCAGTAAAAAAGGACGGTGGTTATTTCGACCAATTCACCGGCGCAACCATTACTCCGCGCGCCGTGGTCAAAGCCGTCAGAGACACCCTTGTCTTTAGTCAGAAAAACCATTCACAATTATTTCACCCTAATTCGCCGCCAGACAACCAAGGTGAACAACCATGACACCAGAAAATAGGGAAATCTGGCTACAAGGTCTTTGGCACAACAACCCCGCGCTGGTGCAGTTGCTTGGCTTGTGCCCACTATTGGCGGTCAGCAACACAGCGATCAACGCACTGGGACTCGGTGTAGCTACCTTGTTGGTGTTAATCACCACCAATGTCTGTATCTCGCTGTATCGGCACCACCTCAACCCAGACATCCGTTTGCCAAGCTTCATGCTCATTATTGCCACCGCTGTCACGGCCGTAGACCTACTGATGAACGCCTACCTGTTTGAGCTACACCAATTGATCGGGCTGTTTATACCATTGATAGTAACCAACTGCGCCATACTCGCCCGAGGCGAAGCCTTTGCTGCACGTCAACCGCCACTTAAATCGGGTTTGGACGCGCTGGCCATGGGGCTTGGCTTTATGCTTGTATTATTGCTGCTCGGAGCGCTACGCGAGCTTGTCGGCAGCGGCACCCTGCTCGCCGATGCGCACTTACTATTTGGCGACTCCGCCAAAAACTGGGGCTGGAGCATCGATGACTACCGTGGCTTCCTGCTCATGGCACTGCCTCCAGGCGCGTTTTTTGGGTTGGGGTTTATTATCGCAGCAAAGAACGCGATTGAAGAGAAACACCACGCCGCTCAAGGAAAGGTTCAGCTCTCTCGGTAGAGCGTAGCCCCTATCAAGGAACACTGAGGCTCACCAATAAAAAAGGGCCGGATATACCGGCCCTGCATTTGGTGCATCTTTCAGCTTGTTAGCGTCCAGAGCGCATTTCCCAATCATCTAACGGAGGTCATCGTAATTTACCTGCTAGCGTCTGTCAATTAATATGTACACCATATTACCCACAGCCAAGGACAGCGCATGCCTGCTATGAACTACCGACTAGCACTCGACCTCGGAACCACATCAATTGGCTGGGCCATCCTCAGGCTAGACAAAGAAAACAAACCCTGCGCCATCGTGAAGTTAAGTTCACGAATATTCAGCGACGGGCGCCATCCGAAAACGGGTGCTTCTCTTGCGGTAGACAGAAGGCTGGCTCGCCAGATGCGCCGCCGCCGAGATCGACTGTTAAAACGCAAACGCCGAATGCAAGAAGCTCTTGTAAACTTGGGCTTTTTACCTGCAGACAAAGAAGCGCGTAAAGCACTGGTCGACCTAGACCCCTATACTTTACGAGCCATAGGTTTGGATAAACCACTCACTGGCCCAGAGTTTGGCAGAGCTTTACTTCACCTCAATCAGAGACGCGGCTTTAAAAGTAATCGAAAGACAGATACAAAAGACAACGACAGTGGCGCATTAAAAAGTGCCATC
>JBMYWE010000052.1:0-10115 GCA_049607125.1 Granulosicoccaceae bacterium
ATATCGACCACTATTGCATTGTCAGCTTTGTTGGTCGCTCTTTGCATCAAGGGCATAGTTTGGCTGAAAGCTCGATAGTGTTTGATTTTTGTTGCTTGAATTTGGTGGGCTGGTAATACCTGCGTCATCGAGTCGATAATCACCATTCGGAGGCGTTATCTCGATAATGGGTGAAGTCGTATGTCGGGTTGGGATAGACGTCAGACGTAGCAAATGTAGTGCAGCACCATACTCGTGTATGAAACCTAAAAAGCAATGCAGGCGAACTGTTGCGCTCGGTGCGCAACTGTCGCTTATTTGTTGTTATTTCAACACCACTCTCGCATTAAGTGGCTGTACCGGGCGGTTGTTGTCCTGCCCGATGGCCGCTTTCATGGCCGCCAGTTGTTCTTCTGAGGCGGTCGCTGGGGTCTTCAAGACAAACCAGCGCACCCCTTCCGTGCAAGGCGGCGTGGTCAGCGAGCCGTTAAAACGAAAATAGTCTCGATTGGCGGGCAGCAATTGGTCTGGGGAAATCGGCGATTCCAGTCGCATCATTTCCCCCTCCTGCGAAGGCAGCTCCTCGGTGTGTTTTGGCAACGCGGGGTTCTCTGGCCCCAGCTCAAACATCACTGACACCACAGCGAGGTCGCCGCGATCGTTTTGATGCACAAAGTGCGCTTCCAGCGGAAAACTGCGCCCGTTGATTTGGTTTTCAGATGGTGCATGAAATTGAAACTGCTGCAGGTGAAAAGCTGATCCCTCTACCTTGATAAATTCGGGTTGCCGGTAGTTTAGTCGCACGGTGCGGCCGTCGTTGAGCAGCGCAGCTGCCCTTGGTTGGTAGTTGAAGTCGATGGGCTTGAGCACTGACTCAGTAAAGCCCGTGAGATTGATGGGCGATTGGTTGCTGCCGGCGCAGTCGCGGTAATCGCGGTGCAGGTTGGCCCAGTTTTTAGGGCCAGTATTGCCACTGTATGTCCACTGACGGGTGGTATAGAGTTTTTGAATGTCTGCTGTTACCGAGGTGTCATGAAGCAGCGCAGCCTTTTCGGGTGTCAATTCAGCTCGCCCATCTGCGAAGGCATTGGAAAACCCAAGTTTGCCTGCTTGAGCGGCTTGTGATGCCGCAAGCGCGATGCAGGCCGCGATGAGAGTCTGTTTCATGTGCTTTCTTCCCTAGTTTGACGTTTATATTTGCACGCTGTGCATGTCAAATTTTCGTCGTAACGAACATCCTGTTCTCTAGCTAAGTTAACGACCGGAAAGGAAGCGGGCTTAAGCTTGTGGAATATTTCCGATAGCTATTGAGAGCCCATTGCCGCTTGGGTGGTGGGCTCTCGTTTTCGGTGCTAGTCTGAGTGGAGTGTCTGCATAGTCTGTGCACACCCTCACACTGGTGAAGTTGATTAATCAAGGAGTAGGACGTGTCTAAATTTGATGATGTTGTAAGTACTTGTAAGGATCAGATGGACAAATGCGGTATCGCGGTCGACGAGAAACTGTTGCGCGCGGTGGCAAAAGGTCTTGGCCCTTCGATCTATAACAAGGATGCCCTGTTGGTCGCTGCGGGTGACAAAACAGAAGTTGACGGGATAAAAGAGCGCTTTATCGGCAAGAAATTGGGCGTAACAGCCGCCGCCGAGGCCGACGCTGCGGTGGCACATGCCGTTGAAAAGATTGGCTCTGCCAACCGTCAGAAGTTGCGCCCGGTGTTTTACTACTTGATCGTCAAGCACTTGGGTAAGGAATCAGTGTACGACTAAACTCTTGATTGCCGCCTTGCTGGGTACAGGTGCTACCGCTGGAGCTTGAACCCACATACAATGCGCATCACTCGGCCCTTTTCCGGAGACGGGAGAGGGCTTTTTTTTGTTTGACTCATCCGCCGATGTGTCCCGTTCGAAATTGCAGGAGTTCTTATGCCACAAGTTACATGGTTGGTCGAAGGCCAAGATCCTATTGTCGCCGACGTCGCCAATGGTCAATCGCTGATGGAGGCCGCCCAAGACAACGACGTGCCTCATATCTCGGGTGACTGCGGTGGCTGCTTGTCCTGCGCGACGTGCCACGTTGTGGTGGACGATGCTTGGGCCGCCAAGACGGGGGCACCAGATGGTGTCGAGACCTCTATGCTCGAATGTACCGAATCGCCAGCGGAACCGAACAGCCGCTTGAGCTGTCAGATATTCATGTCCGACGAGCTCGATGGGCTGGTGTTGCGCGTTCCCGGCTGATCTCTCAGCTCGAGTATCTTTGCACCTTAGTGTTCGTTGAATGAAATAAGGCCGGTCCCGAGGTCGCTCGGGGCCCTTTATAGTTGCAAAGATGTTCATTGTGTCTGAGCAGGCTTAAGAGCCTGTGCAAGATCTCTGTGTCGTAGCGAGAATGGGATGATTTGAGACAGTTTTGGGTTTGATTTGAGGTGAATAGTGGTTCTATTTTACGAAAATCAAATCAAAAACTGGCCAAATTCAGCACGTTCGTAGTAGTCAGAGAGATCTTGCACAGGCTCTGCGGTCTGCGCGGCTCAGAAGCGTCTCTATTTTTGGTTCTGAGGTGGCACATTAACGCTTTATCCCGCTTATTTGGTTTGTTTGCGCTGCTTGCGTTGGCAGCCCCAGCCGCTTCTGCCGAGCGTCTCAACTGGCAGCCACCCGATCACACTGTGGCGGTAGATCTCCCCGATTGCGATGCACGCGATGCGGTACTTATCGATAGCCCAGCCAAGCTTGGGCTGCTCTCCGATCGCCGTTTTCGAATCTTTTGCCTCGCCCCTGGTGATTACCGCTCAGCCGGTGTGCAAGAGATTACCGCCGTCAGCGGACGTGCGATGGCGCCACGCGTGATTCGATTGCTGGGTGACGAACTGTCGCCAGCCGCGGTTGCGCAGGCGCCCTTGAGCCAGCTGGCGATGCTGCCGCCGCTGTACTTTCGCGACACTAGGCACTGGGTGCTCGATAGCCTGGCTTTTATCGACATCGACACACCCGCTGGCACCTTCCCGCTGCGTTTTTTTGCCTCTAGAGATATCGTGATGAACCGGCTGCGGGTTCAGGGCAATCGACATGGTATTGAGTTTCACCACAAGAGTCGTGATATCACCCTGCAAAATAGCCTGATCGGCGACATGGATATAGATCAGGACAAAGGAAATGATGCCGTATGCGTGGCCTTTGAGGGGCGCTATACCGACAGAGGCAAAGACGTGGAACCGTCGATCATTCACAACGTGCGGGTAGTGGCTAACGAGATCTACAACTGCAACGACGGAGTGCAGTTAATCTGGAACCACGACGCGCGGCACTGGCCCGACTTCGCCGGAACTTTGATCGCCGCCAACGATATCTATATCGACAAGCGCAGACTCACCAATTGTGCCGGAGGCCTGGATGAAAAGGGCGAATGCGCGTGCACCGAAAACGCCATAGACCTAAAGGCGGGTTCTTATTCAACCACTGAACCCGTTGTGGTGAGACACAATCGTTTTTACGGATGGCGCAGGACTGACTCAAAATGCAACCCCGATGCCAATAGTTGGGGCACGGCTATTTCAGTGCATTTTAAAGCGGCACAAAATATTCGCATTGAGCAAAACCTATTCTGGGATGTGGTTAGCGGTGTTTCTATTGTTCGAGACGCAAAAGATATTGCTATTGTAGATAATCTGTTCCATACAGTGCCTAAAGCGGGGACCGGCAACGGTATAGCCATTGTTTCTTATGACACGGTCAAAGACGTAGAGATAAGCCGGAATCGCGTTGTGCAGGCACACCGATGGCTGTCTGTTCTCTCTAAAAACACAACGCTTAGTTGTAATATCGTCAGCTTGAGTGGTCAGGCGATGGGCAAGCTCGGTGCAGGTGCGGCCATTGATCGCAACAGCTATTACGAACAGCCCAAGCCGCTGTTTAAAAGCACGGGCGATAAAATGGCGGAACACCACCTGGCCGCAAAAGACACGGAGTTATGCACTCTTATTCAACCGCTGAGCGGATCAAGCCAGTTGTGCCTGCCGCACGCCGCGTCCACCGTGCAAAGCGAGCACGCCTGTGGTGGCGGTTATTGGCGCAGTGATTGATGCAGCCCACCGTTTGTAGGATGCTTGTTTAGTTATCTTACAGGCATCCTTTGTTATGCATACAAAGCTACCCCTTGTCGATGTAGACCCGCGCTCGGGTGAGTTCTATCTCAACCCCTACCCAAGTTACGCTCGTTGGCATCGCGAGCACCCACGCTTCTATTGGCGTGTATACGGTTGCGTTTGTTTTGCTTCGTATGCGGATGTCGATGGCCTGCTGCGGGATAGGCGTTTTGCGAGGGTGGCGCCAGCGTCACCCGAGGCTGGCTGCCCTGTAGCAAAGGCGCACCTGCAAAACTTTGAGCAGGTAGAGGCGTTTTCGCTGTTGAATCTAGAGCCGCCAAGACACACCCAGCTGCGTCAATTGATCAACAAGGCCTTCGTTTCCTCCAAAGTGGAGAAGATGCGAGACGAGATAGAACAGATAGCGACCGAGCTGATCGATCAGCTGCCAACGACAGGCGAAATTGACCTTTTGCAAGACTACCTGATGCCGTTGCCTGCCATTGTGATTGCGCGCTTGCTGGGTGTGCCGCAAGCGCAGGTGCCACAGCTGTTGGCATGGTCACATGCGATGGTCAAGGTATACACATTAACGCAAAGCCATGCGGATGATCTGGCGGCGAATCAGGCGGCAAAGGAGTTTAGTGATTACCTGCAAGAATTGATTACCCAGAAGAGAAAATCGCCATCGCCCGATTTGCTCAGCCATTTGTTATCGGTAGAAATTGAGGGCCGGAGCTTGAGTGATGCTGAGATAATCTCTACGGCGGTATTGTTGCTCAATGCCGGTCATGAAGCCACTGTTCATCAGACGGGTAACGCCATCAAGACCATTCTGCAACACGAGATTGATCCGCGGGCGCACTTTCAGAGCCCGCAGTCGGTAGCGGCCTTTGTTGAAGAGGCTCTGCGCTTCGACGCGCCGCTGCATCTGTTCAAACGGTTCGCGCTCGAGCGTGTGGTGTTTGACGATGGCTTGGTTGTGGAAGCGGGTGAGGAGGTAGCTCTTTTGTTTGGAGCCGCCAATCGAGACCCAGCGCGTTTTTCAGAGCCGGATAGATTTAACCCGTCTCGGGATGACGCTGGCCATGTATCGTTTGGGGCGGGGCTGCATTTTTGTCTGGGTGCTCCGCTTGCACGTTTGGAAATGCAGATCAGCTTGTCGCTGTTGTTCAAACGCTTGCCGTCGTTGGCGTTGGCGAGTCCACCCGCGTATGCAGATAGCTTTCACTTTCACGGTTTGCAAGCACTGCGTGTGCGTGTTGCTTGACCCAGTGCCGGGCTTCCGAATCGCTTGCTAGGTAGCCTTGGTCTACAAACTTTGTTGGGTGCGGGTTTATCACTTTTTATTGTTCTTTTCCTGCAGAAGCCGACGGGCGGCTGCGCGGCCAGCCCACCGGCCAGTCGCCAGGCAGGCTGTTAGCAGATACCCACCAGTTGGTGCTTCCCAATCCAGCATTTCACCGACGCAATAGACACCTGGCCTAGCGATCAGCATAAGTGAACTATCGACAGCCTCCAGACTCACTCCGCCGGCTGTCGATATCGCCCGCTCTATTGGTCCAACTTGAACAGGCTGAATTTGCAGAGATTTCAACTTCGAGGCGAGCTGCTCGTCGTTGTGCAGCGGGCGACCAAACTCTTGCAGCAGAGCCAGTTTCGTCGGGCTCAGTGTCAGCGATTTTCTGAGGTAGTTGCTCAACGTTGTCTTGCCCTGTGGTCGGCTAAGCTTTGCGCGCACGGTGGCCAGCGAGACGTCAGGCAGCAAGTCGATGCGTAGTGGCTGGCCTTGGCGAACCGCCTTACACACAGAGTAGGCTCCGCTACCTTCGAGACCGTCTTTTGAAATAATTAACTCAGCGCGTGAGCGAATGGCTCCGGCTTGTAGTTCGATATTCTTGACCGCCTGACCAAGGTGCTTGTGCATGTGCTGGCTCCAACTGATTCGGAGGCTGGCATTGGCAGCGGCGAAGGGTGTGAGTTGGATGCCTTCACCCGCGAGCGTGTTGCTCCACTTGCCATTGGAGCCCAGTCTTTTCCAGCTGGCACCTCCCAGAGCCAGAATCGTGCAGCGCGCGTTTACTTTTACAGGGCCTTCAGGCGTTTCAAATAGACTATAAGGGCCATCAAAGCCTTGCCACTCCCAGCGCCGATGTAGATCGACATCGAGTTCGCCCAGTTTTGCAAGCCATGCTCTGAGCAGAGGCGAGGCCTTCATCGACTGGGGGAAAACCCGGCCGCTACTGCCGCAAAACACGGGTTGACCCAAGTCTTCACACCATTGTTGACAGGCCACCGGGCCAAAGGCCTCGAGCATCGGGTGCAGAAAGTCTGCAGCCTCACCGTAGTGCGTGATAAAGCGCTCGAAGCTTTCGTCTTTGGTGATATTGAGTCCTGACTTGCCAGCCATTAGCAGCTTTCTTGCGGGCGCGGGCATGGCTTCGGCCAGCGCGACCTTACAGCCTGACTGGGCGAGTTCGTGTGCCGCTATCAGGCCTGCTGGCCCGGCCCCAACCACGAGCGCATCAAGGGTCAGTATTTTAGTCACTGTTTTTGATCGATTTAGGTTTCTAGGAGCTTTTATTGCGCCTGGTCGTATTCATGTGAAGCGAGCTCAACACAGCAGCAAAAAACTTCCATGGCGCGTCTTACTTGCTCTGTGCTCGGTCGAGTGGGGGAGAGTCTGATGTTGGTGTTGTTCGGGTCTATTCCGCCGGGGAATGTCGCGCCTGCTGGGGTGAGGGATACCCCTAGCTCAGCGGCCAGTGCGACCACTTGGTCTGCAATGGGGCGCTGGGTATCTACACTGACAAAGTACCCGCCTTCGGGGGAGCTCCAGCGGGCCAGATTTTTATTTCCCAACTGATCGTTGAGCACTTCTTCAACGACTTCAAACTTTGGCTTGAGAAGTTTGGCGTGTTGTTTCATCAGACCCTTCAAGCCATCGGGGTATTGGCGCAGAAAACAAACGTGTCGCCACTGCTCGGCTTTGTTGGGGCCGATACTGTGCGCCGAAAACAGCTTGCTCCAGTATTGGATGTTGGCTTCGCTCATGCCGGCCAGTGAGATACCGGCACTGGCAAAGGTCACTTTTGAGGTAGAGCCAAACAGTATCACTCGATCGGCATTGCCGTGCGCTTTGGCTAAGCTGAGTAAGTTTGGCGCTTCAACCGGCTGATCCACTAAGTGGTGCACCGCGTAGGCGTCGTCAGCGAAAATGCAGAAATCTGCGGCGGCGGTCTGCATGCTCACGAGCCTTGTCGCGACTTCCTCAGATACTGTGTCGCCGGTGGGGTTGCTGTAAGTTGGGACAAAATAAATCCCTTTGACGGAGGCGTCTTGGCGGGCGAGCGCTTCAACAGCCTCGATGTCGGGGCCTTCTGCGGTCATGGGCACGGTCAGTAGCTCGTAGCCTAATTGCGAAGCCAAGCCATAGTGGCGGTCATAGCCGGGCACTGTGACGATCAACTTGGGTTTTTGCCCTATCCAGCTGCTTGTACTGTCCTTTACGCCCCGAAGCAGTGCCCAGCTAAGAAAGTGGCCCATCAGCTCTAGGCTGGAGTTGTTGCCGACCATGACTTCGCTGGCTTGAACTCGCAGCAATTCGCTAAACATCTCTCGCGCTTCAACCAGACCTGTTGTGCCGCCTGGGTAATTGCGAATGTCTACACCGCTGTCAGTGATGTAATTGCTTTCATCAATAACGCTCAGGAGCTTTAGGCTGAGATCGAAATTCGCATCCGAGGGCTGGCCGCGCTCCATATTGAGGTCGAGCGACATGGATTTGTAGTTTTCAAAGGTGCTGTGTAGTTCTTCTGTTTGAGACATTTAATTTCCAAGACTCAGTGTCGTTGTACTGTGGGTCGATCTCAATGAACCCGCAAAGGAAGCGAGTATGGGTGTGAGCAGGCGAGTATCTAAGCGCCCTCTCTGGGGGCAAACTAGGTCAACGGCGCACTGACTTTTCGCTATCATACCCACTGAATGAGGGAGGCTGAAAGCCTCTGTAATTTTGTTGAGCGGGAATTAGATTTGCACGAGTTACAAAGTTGGGAGCATACGGCGGTGGATGGTTTGACCTTGCGGGGCTGGCGCACGCCGCCCAGCGGTCGCGCCGTGATCTTCTTCCTGCATGGCAACGGACTGTGCGCGCTATCGTATTGGCCTATGCTAGTGCGGTTGCGGGATCAATTTGACCTTGTCCTGCTGGATGCCCCAGGCCACGGGCGCAGCGATAGCCCGGGGCATTTTAGGGGTTGGGAGCAAGATGCAGCCGCTTGCGCTGAGGCTTGGCTATCGCTCTCGGCAGACTACCAAGGCGTGTCACGCCATGTGGTGGCGCATAGCTACGGCGGGGTGGTGTCGACCTTTATCATGGCGGAAAACCCCTCAGCTTTTGATTCAGCCGTGTTGCTAGACCCCGTGTACTTTCCGCCTACCATGCTGGTGATGGCTCGGATTATGGCGGTGTTCAATTTACTCAAATACACCAAACTTGCGCGCATGACAGCCAAGCGACGAGACCGCTGGCCTAGTCGTGAAGCGGTGCACCAGCATTTGATTCAAAAGACAATGTATGCGCGCTGGGAGCTGCCTTGCTTTGAGGCCTACGTCGAGCACGGCCTGCGCGAGTGCGATGACGGGGTGGGTGTTCGTCTGCGCTGCGACCGTGCCTTGGAGGCGCAGATATTCTCTACGTTGCCGTATCGCTTACCCCGTGCGCTACAGAGATTGAATACGCCTTGTATTATTTATAGCGGTGATCAAAGCTACGATTTTGTTGTCAAAGGCTTGCCCAAATACAGCAGTGCGTATCGCCTACTGGATCACCGAGAGATATCCGGTGGGCACAACTTTATGCTGGAGAAAACCGAATTTACGGCGGGCTTGGTGCGCACGGCATTAATTCAGGAGCACAAGGCTGGCCTGAGGTGAATTGATCAGAGCTTCCCGAGTTCGATTGGGAGCTCGTTGCGCTGTGGGTCGAAGGTATCTTGTCTCCAAGTGAGTTTTGGGCCACAGCGCAGAGTTTTTTGTGCCTCGCTCAACGCAATCAAGCGGCTCGCAGCTGGTGGTCAGTGTCTATGCTAAACGAGTTACCACCGCTGTGCTTTGCCTCATCACGGGCGTTGAGCGCCCTAAAAACCACGTGGTTGGGTTCCGATTCACTGGTGTAGCAGCTGGCGATACCGACGCTTACCGTAATGCGGCCCAATGGCGCTGTGGTGTGAGCGATATTGAGCTCCTCGATGGCGGCAATGATCCGGCGTGCATACTCTTGCTTGTCCACGGCATGGTCATCCGTGAAAAGGGCTAGCAAAGTGTTGCCAGACTGGCGGAACAACTTGGCTTTGTCATTCAGGGCAATGCGGGCCGCGTGGCAAACGCTAGTCAGGGTCTTGTCACCGGTGAGGTGGTTGTAATAATCGTTGAAACGCTTGAAATAATCTATGTCTATCACTGCCACAGAGTAGGGAAGGCTGTCGTTCGCCGCTTGAGTCAATGCTTTGTCCATCGCATAGCGGTTGCCTATGCCGAGTAGCGGGTCTTGTCGCGTGCTGCGTTCGAGCGCGGCTTGGCTGTCCTCTAGAGAGCGGTGTAGTGTGCCAATTCGATGTACAGAGGAGTTGTACTGCTGCTCCAGCAAATACAGGCGCGCGCGCAGTAAGTCGCTCTGATTAAAAATGCCGCACAGCAATCCTGCCGAGTCTGTGGCGACGATATGGCGAGTTTTATGTCGGCGCATCAAGTTAGCCGCGTGCTCGCAGCTCTTTTCACTGCTGGCCATCACCAACTTTGTGTTCATCAAATCACGCGTACTCGGCTCTTTTCTGCCACCGAGCAAATGCGCGCTGAGCGAGGCCATATCACTCTCGCTAATGATGCCAATGGGTATTCCGTTGTCGACAATCACAACACTGGTCAGTTTTTGGGTGCTAAAAATGTTGGCCAATTCGACCAGAGGGGTGTCGACCGTTGTCGACATGACATTGGTCGTCATAAATTCGCGAATAAGTGCTGAGCTCATACAGATACGCCGGCTAGGTTCAAC
>JBMYWE010000053.1:0-10073 GCA_049607125.1 Granulosicoccaceae bacterium
CGAGGTGACACTTTATCCACCTTGCGTAAACAATAAAGCTATAATACGCCTCTAACGGATACGGCTCCGAGTACGTGAGAAAGTTCTTCAAAAGCATCACCCCTTCTGAGGGGGATTTCAAAAGCAACCCGTGGGCAGCGCGTCTGAGCCCTTGGCTAGCCGACCCGTACCTGTTTCATTTCAATCGACGCTCCGTTTCTCTCGCTTTTGCCGTTGGCTTGGCGCTGATGTGGATTCCTCTGCCGGTGCAGACCTTTTTAGCTGCTCTGGCCGCTCTGCACGTGCGCGCCAACGTGCCACTCAGTGCCGCCTTGGTCTGGATCACCAACCCGATCACTATCCCTCCAATGTATTTTGCTGCCTATCAGCTAGGGCTGACCATGCTCGGCCAAAGCACACCCGATATGCCGGCCTGGAACTGGGAGTCCCTAGACGAAGTGCTGCGCACATTGTGGAAGCCGCTATTTTTGGGCTGTGGCGCCATGGCCTTGATCTGCTCGGTGATTGGCTATTTTGCTGTGAACGCCTTGTGGCGCTATTCTGTTTTGCGCAAAAGACAACTGCGCAAAGATCAAAAAACGCCAACGTCGTCACCTCGTTAGTTCGCTCCTCCCTCTCCCGCTTATCTATTTGAACGCGTGCAATAGATTTACTGGCGCTCAAGTTGCTTTGACAGTGCATCAACAGACTATGCTCGCAGCCTCTGCGCGCAAGCAATCGCGGAGAACCACAGGTGGCGTCTACTGGACCATCAAGCAGCGGCTGGAAAGACAACTTTGTCACCACTCTCTTAGTGAGTTCGGCCATTAACTGTATCAACCAGTGGCAAGCGGTGTTTGCCGACGCCGCTATCGACTGGTTGAGCGCGGCGCTGACCGCAGTCGGCTGCTCAATCATTTTCACTCTCGCTCAACTCGCCTCGGACAGAGCCTCTCGAGGTCTTCGCTCGCCCACCGCGCAGCATGTGCAAGCAGAGGCCGTGTCGCTAGGCGAGCTGGGTGAGCAACTGCTGACGCACAGCGAAAGCGAGCAATCGGCGCTCAGTCAAGGCCTCCAATTGAACGCAGAGTCTATGCAAGCGGTGCATGAACTGGCTGCCCAATGTCATCAGCTTGAGCTCGCCACCCAGAGCAGCGAGCAACAACTAGACGAGCTACAAGCGGTTTTCAGCGAACTACAAGTGCATATCGAACAGCTGACGCAAAGCACGCAAACCGCCGACCAATGGGCCAAGAATTTTGTCGAGCGAACCCAGTCTTTCAACCAAGAATTTGAAAAAATCAACGTCATGGCCAGTACCATCTCAGAGATTGCTTCTAACACCAATTTGCTCGCCCTGAATGCCGCGATCGAGTCGGCGCGCGCCGGTGAAGCAGGACGGGGCTTTGCCGTTGTTGCTGGCGAGATCAAACGCTTGGCTGTTATGTCAGGTGAGAATGCGGCGATGATCAACGGCCAAATAGCCCATATCATCGAAATGGAAGCCAGCATCCGCGAAGACACGCACCGCTTTTCCCAAGCGCTGTCTGAGGTGGTGAGCGAGGCGGGAGAAGATCGCGCAGAGGCGGACGAGTTGAATCAAACACTCGGCCAATGGGTGCAACGCTACAAACGGCAGACAGAGCAACTGACCCAGCACAACACCACGCATACCGACACCGTCGAGCGTTTGGGTAAATTACTGCACACTATCGAACAGGATGCCCAACAAGCACTGCAGAGCACTCAAAGCGTCGCCGCCTCAGGTTCGGCGATCATCGATCACAGCCAAAAAATACAAGCACGGCTGGCTGACTAAACGGCGACAAAGGACTCCAAACCACCGTCTTTGAGCACCAGTGTTCTGTCCATGCGAGCAGCCAACGCACTGTCGTGGGTGACAACCACAAAGGCGGTGCTCGAATCTTGGCTGAGCTCAGTCAACAACTCGTAAATCATGCCCGAGTTGGCGTCGTCCAAATTACCCGTTGGCTCGTCAGCCAAAACGCAACAAGGCTCCGTTACCAAAGCCCTGGCAATAGCCGCACGCTGGCGCTCACCACCCGACAACTGCCCCGGTTTGTGCGACAGCCGCGAGGCGAGCCCCACACGCTTGAGGTAGTGCTCCGCCCTCGCCTCGGCCTCTTTGGGTTTTTCGCCGCGAATCATCAGCGGCAAGGCCACATTCTCCAGTGCGTTAAACTCCGCCAGCAAGTGATGAAACTGATAAACAAAACCCAGCAGCCGATTGCGCGCCTCTCCTGCCGCCCTGGCTTTCATGGCAGTGATGTTCTCTCCCGCGATATGCACATCGCCGGTGCTCGGTTTATCCAGCGCTCCCAGCAAATGCAACAGGGTGCTCTTGCCGCTGCCCGAGCTACCAATAATCGCCAGCCTCTCGCCTCGCGATACATCTAAATTAACGCCGTTGAGCACGTCCACACGGCCGCTGCCCTCGTCGTAACGACGACGTAGATCTCGCGCATGAATCACTACGTCAGTCATAGCGCAAGGCCTCCACGGGGTCGGTCTGGGCGGCGCGCCAAGCCGGATACAAGGTGGCAAATACCGACAAGAAAAAGGCGATAACCGTCACCCACAGAACATCCTCGAGTTGCAAATCGGAGGGAAAATAATTGATCGCGTAGACACTCGGGTCTAGGAACTTAGCGCCGAGCAGGCCCTCGATAAAGGGCACGATGCTCTCGACGTTAGTGGCGATGCTGACACCGCCAATCACGCCGAGCAAGGTACCAAATAAACCGATTAAAGTACCCTGCACCAAGAAAATTTTCATCACACTGCCAGGGCTTGCGCCCAGCGTGCGCAAGATGGCGATGTCCGCCTGTTTTTCGTTCACTACCATGATCAACATAGAGACAATATTAAACGCGGCCACAGCCACGATCAGCGAAAGAATGATGAACATCATGGTCTTTTCGGTCTGCACCGCGCGGAAAAAATTGCGGTGCTGATGGGTCCAGTCGCTGACCCAATAGATGTCGTCCAGTGTGGTGGCTAGATCCCCTGCCACCTGCCGCGACTGGAACATGTCTTCGAGTTTGAGCCTCACGCCGGTATAACCCTTCATACGCATCAGCGCAGCGGCATCGCGTGCACTGGTGATCGCCATACTGCGGTCGTATTCGCTCATCCCGGTGGCAAATATACCCACCACAGTAAAGCGTTTGAGCCGTGGGTTGATACCCACTGGGGTCACCCCCGCTTCAGGTGAGACCACCGTTACTTTGTCTCCCACTCCCACACCCAGAAACCGAGCCAGGGCACGACCCAAAACTATGTTAAAACGCGCCTCGTTTAAGGCCTCCAGGCTGCCCTCACGCATCTGTTCGACAATGTCGGACACTTGCGGCTCTTCTTCGGGGATCACCCCACGGACAACACTGCCCGTCACCTGGCCACCATTGACCAACATCACCTGGGCCTCGACATAGGGCGCAGCACCCAACACCTGCGGGTGCTCCCGCGCGGCATCGGCGAGCTTTTGCCACTCGACGATGGGTTCGTTGTGCTTGGTGACCGTCGCGTGTGAGGCCATGCCTAAGATACGCTCGCGCACCTCGGTTTGAAAGCCGTTCATCACGGACAAAACGGTGATCAGAGTGGTGATGCCCAACGCTATCCCGACCACCGAGATCAGGCTGATAAAGGACACAAAGCGGTTGCGGCGTTTGGAGCGGGTATACCGCAGACCAATCGCCAATTCATATGGCTGTCGCATGGGGACTCTAGATAATACACATTAGTGCTAATGGTAGCCGTTTAGCTGCGTCACACACAGCTTAGAGGCACGAATATCCATATGACAGTCTATACCTGAGTCCGTTTCATCACGGCGAAGTGACAGCACACTGTCGCCAGCCTCTCCGCTGGAATTTCGTGCCCACTAGAAGGCCTCGCCGCTCCGGCACCGTTTACGTTGACAAAAGACTGCTGATCAAATCGCTGACAGCGACTCGAGGCGGACCACATCAGCCAACAAACCGCCGTCAAATGAGATCCAGATCACAGATTGAACTCCTCGCCCCGTTTGGTGGTCGCTCGCCTCGGTTGAATGCGGCTAAGGTCTCTGAATTCTCGGTGCCAACGTGTTTTTATCACCGCAACTTAACCCCCCAATAGCGTCACTTCAGTGCAGCTAAGCTATTCAGGAATACCCATGAAACTTGTCCGCTACTTACTCGCCATGACGGCGACGTTGGCCGCCGCCCCTGTGCTGGCTGCGCCGCCTTACGCCTCAGAGCTAGCACTTTTGGTTCAACCCCAAATAGAAAAACCCGCCGTCGGCCAGACCTTTGTCGGTGCGGATTTTGGCGCCAGCATCACCCGCTTGAGTGACTCCACCACGCGACCCACACTCTACGATGGTGGCAGCTACACCAAAAACGACTACTCGCGCGTTCAAGTCGAGAACTCAGATGGCAGTAAGCTCTTGTTGCTGTCGACCAACAGTAACAACCTGATGCAGTACGCCATCGCCAACATCGATGGTTCCGAGCTGTCTTTAATCGCGCTGCCTTCAGACAACATCGCCGAACTGGACATCTTGCACGATGAAACCGAGGCGCGCTGGCACCCTGCCAACCCAGCCGTCATCCGCTTTATCAAAGGTCAAAACAGCTATGTGGGTGGTCTCAAGGTGTACGAGTACAACTGGCAGACACAGCAAGTCAGCGTACTCGCCGACCTCGAGGGCAAACTGCCTGCCAAATGGGGCAACAACCTCTACGGCATGACACACCTAGAGGGAGAGTACAGTGCAGACGGCAATCGCCTGGCGTGGTCGATAGAAAACAGCAAAGAAAAAACGGTCGGTTACGTCGCCTTTGATTTGCGCGAAGGCGGCATCGTACTCGGCAGCAAAGACTACGACGGCCGAGACCACAACAACCTCGGCATCTCCCCCTCAGGCAGGTATCTGGTGATTTCTTCCAGCGATGCCACCTCCTACTTCCCTGTGGATTTTTCCTCCGAACACATCATCGGAGGCGAGGCCCAGCACGGCGACTTCTGCGTGACCGCCGAGGGCAAAGACTGCTACATCACGGTCTCCTTTGACGACCAGCAAGACCCACACTGGGGCTGGGTTTTTAGTACAGAGCTTGAGACGGGAGCCCGCACTGCGCTGCTAAATGTCTGGGATTTGGGCAATACCTCGATGCACTTCTCTGGCAGAGGTTTTGATGCGCAAGGCTGGGCCTTGATCTCCACCTATAACTGCCATATGGGCAACCCGCTGACGACCGCCACCCATCTGTGTAGCCGCAACATGCTAGTTGAGCTCAAGGCAGATCCCAAGGTCTACACGCTGAACTGGAATCACGCCACCGGTGAGACTTACTACAGCGAGCCGCACGCCACGATGAGCCGCGACGCCAAACGCGTCTACTACAGCAGCGACTGGATGAACAAAACGGGCAGTGTCGACTTGTACCGTCTAGATATCGACCCTGAAACCTTTGCTGGCATCTCACCCTACGTGGCTCCTATCAACCCACTTCCACCTGAAGCCGTGACGCTGCTATCGCCAGACGACAACGCGCAACTAGACGCCGAGCTTCCCGTGTTACTAAGCTTTGAACCACATAGCTCAGCCCAAGCCGCGAGCAGCTACGATGTGCATCTGATCAATGACAAAACCGGGGAAGTCATCTTAAAAATGGAAAAAGTTGCGGCGGCGGATATCTGCCTGACCACCCGCTGTGATGTTCAACTTGATGCGGGCACCCTCTCGGCCAAAAGTAACTACTCTTGGCGCGCCAGTGCCAACACCAGCGAAGGCCGATCTCTCTGGGGTCAGCGCAGTTTTAGTACCGCATCTAGCGAAGCCATCAAACCAGCGCGCGTCACCACACTCAGTCCAGAGCACAAAAGCATACTAGAAGTACAACAGGCGCTCGAATTCGGGTGGACGGCGGCAGCGGCACCCAACAGCGCGTCCGCACTTACGCATTTCCGATTGCAATTGATCATGGCCCCTGGCAAGAGCACTGTGCTAGACGTCAAGGTACCTATCTCCAGCTGCGTGGACAATGTCTGTCGCTACATCGCACCGGACAACCTGGAGCTTCCCGAGGGGAAAAAACACACTTGGAAAATACAAGCCGTAAACTCAGCGGGAGTCAGCAAAGTGGCCCAAGCCAAGTTTAGCTTAACCGACTCAACTAGGGTGAAGCCAGGGCCTGCCAGCGCGCTATCACCCGAGCCTGCTGGCCAAGTTGTCGCAGGAGAAACCCTGACCCTGAGTTGGCAGGCACCCACCGCCCCCAATGCCGCCTCCGTCGCCACGCAATACGATCTCGTTCTGTTTGATCGCGTCAAACGCAGCCGAGTCGTCAACCTCAAAAAAGTGGATGCCTCGCTACTGTGCAATGAATCTGGGCACTGCAGTTACAGCAGTGATTCGACTGTCGTATCCGCCGGAAAAAAGCACTGGTGGAAGGTGAGAGCAATTAACGCCAAGGGTCGCTCAAAGTGGACCAAGGCAAAATTCGACGTCCAGTAGCAGGCACGCTCTATCGCGAGCAACGACGAAGGCCCTATGCCAGGGCCGTTGTCTAATCCAGTTGAGTCGGCACCTCACACGCCTTTTACGAGAAACATAAATGCGCCCTTTTAGTTCTCCCTCGCTGCCGCTAGAATAAAAATAGGCCGCAGGGAGCGCCCCTGAGTTACGCCCCCTGCACCCCAGTAGCGTCAACACCAAGGAGCAATTCGTGAAATTGAAAGCCATAGCCCTCAGTGCACTACTGGTGAGCCCTGCCGGTTTTGCCGAAGAAGCACTCACCATCAGCTTTAAACAACTGACCATGGAAACGGCACTGCAAGTCGCGCAGAACACGGTGCTCGACTGCCGCGAAAAGGGTTATCAAGTAGCCGCCACCGTGGTCGATCGCAGCGGCGTGGTGCAAGCGGTGGTCCGCGATTCGCTGGCCCCCCCTGTCACTATTCCCATCAGCGAAGGCAAAGCTCGCGCGGCGGTCAACTTTACCTCCGCAACGTCGGCTCTGTCTGAGGGGCTGGCCAACGGCCCGGTGGGCAGAACCCCTGGTTTGACCATGAGCGCAGGCGGTGTGCCAATTCAGGCTGCAGGCCAAACCTTGGGTGCGGTGGGCGTCAGTGGAGCACCCGGTGGAGACATCGACGAAGCCTGTGCGCAAGCTGGAGCAGATAGCGTCAGCGACGATCTGGAAATGGAATAGCCCATCCCAACACGAGCACTCGGCGGGCACTTGCAATCGCGGTTGATTGCTTACTAGCTCTCCGTGTCGTCGCCGTTGGCAAGCATTGACAGAGACTAAGCCAAGACACCAGCCTAGTGCGGTGTCTTAGCCTACTGGTCTTTTCAATGCTCGCCAGTTGTGCGGATTTGGAAAAGGCTCGCATGGCACGTCGGACCCTGATCAAGTGTTTTGGTGTCGAGTTGGCGCAGGCAGCGCAAACCCGCTGGGTGGTTCAGTTTTTTCTAAAGGCACCAAATCGAAATTATTTTCTTGCCATCTTAGGCTGCGATGGCTTCTCCCATCGAGGGAAAGAACAGCATAAAACGACTACCGCCCTCGGGGTTATCTTCGATCCAGATACGGCCCCCGTTGAGCTCTACAATTTGTTTGCAAATGGACAGGCCAATACCCGTACCTGTGATTTTTCCATTGCCATGCAAACGCTTGAACATATTAAATACTTGCTCGCGATATTCTTCAGCGATACCCATACCATTGTCGCTAAAACTCACCAACACCCCATCACCCTGTCGCGTTGCCTCTATTTCAATTCTGGGAGTGAATTCGCTGCGATACTTGATCGAGTTGCTGATCAAATTCCCTATTAACCGAGGTAGCATCCGCTCTGAGGTAAAGATTGCCAAACTATTTTTCAGTATCACCTGAGCACCACTCGATTGAATACTTTCTGATAACTCCAATAGTGACGACTGCACGGCCTCCGCCAGATCGACACAACTCAGCTCTTCGGTTCCTGGCGTAATTTCGGAATACTGCAAGATGTCTCGAATCAAGTCACTCATGCGTTTGGCACCGTCAACCATGTAATCAAGATACTGCTTAGGCTCTCCGCTCAATTGCTCGGCGAGGTCCATTTCCAGCAGCGAGGCAAAAGTGGTGATCTTGCGAAGCGGCTCTTGCAAATCATGCGAGGCGACAGAGGCAAATTGCTGCAAACGCAAATTGGAACTACTGAGTTGAGAGTTAACCAATTTCTGGCTTTCAATCGCTTGAACAAGGTCGGTCACGTCACTGGACACGCACACCGAACCCGTAATCTCTCCCTGTGGTGAGCAGATGGGGCTGGCACTGAAGGCAAAATAACATTCGCGGCCCTCCAGGCGCCGTCGCAGTTGTAAATTGATGATCCGCTCGCCTCGCAGAGCTCGCAAGGCAGGGTTGTCGCGGATGGCAATCGGATCGCCATCGAGACTTCTAAAAGCGCCTTCCACAGCAAGATCTTCAAACTTTTTCCCTACGCTGATCTCGCGCCGGAGTGTGATTGAGTTGCGACTTTGAGCTACGATAACCCCTGCCGAGTTCAGCATTAGAATGGCAACTGGCGCGACATCGAGCAAAACACTTGTCTCGCTGTGCTTGCGTTCCATCTCTTGCTCTCGCCGAGTAAGCTCTTCGCGCTGTGTAGCGGCCATTTTCTCAAGTAGACCAAAAAGGCGCATCATAAGTGCCAACAGCACAGACCCCATGGCCAACACTAACCAAGGCACATAGCTGCGATTGCTCGCCAGAAAATCCTCGCTGGGAATCAGTTTAAGTTCCAGGTTGCGATTACCCCAATCAAAGTGCGCGAATGCCTCGTGTCCTTCACTCAAGGTGCTTTTCGGATTGTCAAGACCGATGACCGACAGAATACTACTGCCACCTCCCTCGCGAAGAGGCTTGTGATCAATAAGCTCAATTTTAGCTTTTATATCTAATGAAGAGGCAATACTCTGCACAAATACCTTCTGTAATTGAATAATCCCGAAGGCGAACCCATTGATCTCTGGGAAACCAATATCTTCGTAAAGTTCACTGTTAACCGGCACCATGTAGGCAAGTACAAACTGCTCTTCACCATTGATACTCACTCGCATGGGCTTAGAGGCGAACTCACGCTCTATTGATTGCGCATATTTTAGTGTCTCCGCCCACTCAGGTGATCGCCAGATGGAGCGTAGATCTCGACTGGAGTTATCATACAAACTACTGATGCGCCGAGGTTCTGGCTGGGAATGGTCCAACACCCAGCCGAGCGAAAATAACAAGGGGTTTTGAACCAACAGTCGGTAGGTGACACGGGAAAACTCAGACTCTCCTGGTATTGCATCAAAATGCAGTACATCGGCGACCTCATTGACTGCCGCTTGATAGAGGGTTAATCGGTTTTGGAAAAGCTCGTGCAGTCGAAGCGCTTCACGAGAGGTCAGCAGAGATTCGCGATGGGCCTCAGTTCGATTGGCATAGACAGCAGCTGCGATTGTCGACAGCACAAGAACAACACAAATAAAATAGAAATGAAGCTTGCTGTTGCGCAGTTTGGCTGAGCCAAATGCGGCCTTGACATTCAGATTGGCATGCATGCGAATGAGCCCCAACAAGAAGTCTAACGCTGTTTATTAGAATTATTAAGCACAGTATATATTTTTATAATGTATGTAATACGAAAATCGACTCTGCTTTGTTTGACTTGAGCTAGCACCTACAGACTGGTTAAAATTACGCTGGT
Source organism: Granulosicoccaceae bacterium (assembly GCA_049607125.1). GTDB lineage: Bacteria > Pseudomonadota > Gammaproteobacteria > CALCKW01 > CALCKW01 > CALCKW01. The sequence continues at coordinate 9,733 of JBMYWE010000053.1, forward strand.
CTTATTTCGAATAAAACCAGCTTTTATGTCAATAATCAGGAAACGGGAATAAAGAGCAATAAATTATTTGGGGGAACAAATAAAAAATACAGATAGAATCATCAAGCCAGATGCTCTGTTTACAATACAAACACTCGCACCCACACAGTTAACCTTTTGATCAGCACTAAAACAGTTTTTATTGGCAATTTAGTCTCTATCAAACTCCGTTCGGATAAGAGAAAAGATTGAGTCAACACCTGAACGATATCGCGCCTCAGGCTCGGGCGACGGCAGATGCGGAAAAAGCGGCTTTCATCGCCGGAGACGTCCGCCTGGTCGAATGGCCAGCGAGGCTGGAT
>JBMYWE010000054.1:0-10037 GCA_049607125.1 Granulosicoccaceae bacterium
GTCTGATTAATCGAAGTAGGATTATTGAAGATATCAGACCAATCATCACAGAGGCGAAGGAGAGCATCAGTACACGTTCCACGGTTAGTTCGTTGTGTGCTTTGGCTGCGGGCCCAATTTCGTCTTGGCGAGACTGAATAGAGAGTTTGACGACCTCTGAGCTCTCTGCGACTTTTGGACCAATGACATCCAATTCTTCCTTGATATATTTGTTTCTCGCCAGAATGATTGCCGCAGTTTCGTCAAAGGCAGCACGGTATTGCTCGAAGGCCTCTTTGAAATCTTGAAGTAGTTCGCGCCTCAAGGAATTTTGCAAAACCTCGTCGAGTTGGCTTACTTGGCTTGAGACGTTCTCATTCAGTTCCTTTTGTGCTCGATTTTTGTCTTCGATGGCATTGGTGCTGAGGAATTTTACGGCGTAAAGTCTACCCAGTAATAGAGCTTCTTGTAGTAACCCAGCGTAGTAAGCGGCCTCCGCATCGCCTGATTCGTATGCTGATCTCATGATTTCCGAGATGGCTGTTCTCATGGCCAAGCCTTGGGGGTTGAGACGATTTATCACGACGTCTTCTCTTTTTTTCATGAGCTGCACAACTCGCTCAAAGGCGACATTGTATTGCTCGACATACTGTTGAATCTCACGGATATGGGCTAGACGGTCGGTGTCCTTTATTTCGACTGCAGCTTCATTTAAAAAATTGTTCAACATTTGTAACCGCGCGTTGAAATCGGAGACAGACTGGGAATTTTTTTTGAGAATAAACTCTTTTACGTGCAGCCTGACCAATAACATGTTGGCTTGAACACGGCTGGATAAATTGGAGTTTCTTGCCAGAGATCGGTATTCGTTGAAGTTGGCAACAGCTGCATTGAGCCCGATATAGGAGGTCACCGAGATAGCAACTATGAGAGTTAGAACAGTCCCGTAGCCTAGGAGAAATTGGGCGCCTAGCTTCATTTTGTTTTTCATCTGAGAGTTTCCCACAGTGATTATATTCTTCATCTAACAAATCTTAGCTATTTGAAGTAGTATTGATAGATCCATGCATGCATTATTGGATAATCAAATTATCTATCAATAGATTGGATAGTTTGTGCCTTTGCGGTACAAAACGCGTGTATAACATTTTGGCCATCGAAGAAATATTGCAAAATCGATCAGAACATCAGTGCAGAAGAAAAGTAGAGCGAGATCGGCCACCAGCAGAGGTTCGTTGTTGCCTTCTGCTATCGGGAGTGCATAAATTATCTTGAAGTAATTATTACGGGTGGCGCGGGAAGAGAATTTTGGTTTGAGCGTTTTTCTATTAGTGCATGTATGAAAACAATTTTTAATACTGTACAGTTTGCGAACCATTTGGTGGCATGGTTTTCATATAGAAAATACTTAGTCTCTTAGCATGTCCGTTGGTAGAGTGGGGTCGAATATAAAGCCAGAAAGGATTTATTTATCTGACTGATGTCGGTGTTTTTGGGCTAAATTTTTTGTAGCTCAGGTGGGCCAGGATGCCCGAGTCCTGGCAGGGTAGTAGTAATTTTAAGAATAGCCTAAATGGATGATGATGCCGATGCTAGCGAAGAAGCGTAACCGTTGGTGCATTGCATCTACTCGAGTGCCGGGACAGTTGATTTCTCGGAAGCTGACATTTTAGAGTTCCTTGGAATAGCCAGGGAGAACAATACCCGGCTGGGAGTCACCGGTATGCTGCTCTACGAGAAAGGTTCTTTCTTTCAGATCATGGAAGGGCACCTAGACGTGGTGGGGCCTTTACTAAAAGTGATCGAGAAAGACGCAAGGCATGATCACTTTGTACGAGTCATCTACGAGCAAGTGGAGGCGAGATCCTTCTCGCAGCGGACGATGAGTTGCTCAAACCTAACACTTGCTGATCCGCGAGACATAGAAGGCATGAATGACTTCTTTTTGAGTAACCAGGTGTTTACCGAGCTCGACGAGGGACACGCAAAGGCTCTATTGGAAGCCTTAAAGCAGGGAAAGTGGCGAGCGACTACTCGTTGAGATATGTCCAAACCTGCTTAACCACCATTTTTAGGCGCTGTTTTTACGAGCCTTGTATTGGGCTTCGATGTTTTGCTCGGGTGATCGCCGGGGTGGTAGAAAAGTGTCTTTTGTAACAGAGGGTCATGTGTGATTGTGAGCTATACCCTGTGGCCTCTGCGATGTCGGACAGGCTGAGCTCGCTGTACTGGAGTAGGGCTTGCACGCGGTTTAGTCTAAGTTGCTGAAGAACCACCTTAGGAGCTATTCCTACTTCGCGCTGAAATAGGTTGTGCAGACTTCGACGGCTCATGCCGAGTTGGACAGCCAGAGATTCAACCGTGGGCGGCGAGTCGCCGCTGGCCTCCATGGCGCTGATAGCGCGTTGCAAGCGAGGAGAGAGTTTCCACTGATGTTGCAGCGGGAACTCCGCTTTTTGCATGGCTAAGGGTTCGCTGTGCAACAGCATTTGCATGGAGACGCGCAGCGCGATTTCTTTGCCCAGCTCTCGTTCTATCAGTTCCAGAAATAAATCAAATGTAGATGTAGCACCGGAGCAACTGTGTCGTTTGCGGTCTATCACGTAACGTTGGTAGCGGGCATGGACAGCGGGGTAATCGTGCAAGAAACGTTCGAAGTCTTCCCAGTGCACGGTACTTTGGTAGCCGTCGAGCAGGCCTGATTTGGCCAGCAGGTAGCTGCCGTTGGATATGCCGCCAAGTGTTGCTCCGGCTGTGGCGAGTCGTTTCAGGCAATGCTCCAGCCGTGGCGCTCGCCAGTCGGCTGCGCCAAACCCCGCCACGACGTAGAGGGCGTCTACGCCTTGCAGTTCATCGAGTCTGCAGTTAGGTGTGAGTTGCAAGCCTGTCGTGTCCTGTACCGCTCGGTCGTCTTCGCTGACCAGCGACCACTGATAAGCTTCGAAACCGCAGGCGCGATTGGCGTGGCGCAACAGCTCAAGGGCTGAGGCGATGGCTAGCAAAGGCAGATGAGGGCAGAGAGCGAAAACAATGTGGCGAGTCGGCTTCATAGCTCAAATATGACATAAATTTGCTCAAATATGAAAGAGACAGTCCGGAAATCGGTCCACACTGCAGTGATCTTGTTTGTGGAGTGCGTGCATGTCTCAGCGTTGCTTGAGCTTTGTCCACCGTTTGCAATGGGCCGACGTGCCCGAGCACGCGCGCCATGCCGCGCGTCGAGCTTTACTTGATCTGCTAGGCGTGGCGGCGAGCGCGATGAGTACCAGCCTCAGCCAAATGATTCGCCAGCACGCGGTCATGTGCTTCGCTTCGCCGGAGCAGGGCGCGCGCATCTTGTTCGATGGTCGTCCAGTGAGCGCTCCCGGGGCGGCACTGGCCGGTGGGAGTAGCATAGATGCCATCGACGCGCACGACGGCTACAAACCGGCCAAGGGTCATGTGGGTTGCGGGGTGTTGCCCGCGCTACTGGCGTACGCTGAATACGCAGAGATGAATGCTCAAGAGTTTCTGACTTGTCTGGTGATTGGCTACGAGTTTGGCAGTCGCGCCGGAGACGCGCTGCACGGCAGCGTGTGTGACTACCACACCTCAGGGGCTTGGGTTGCGGTAACTACTGCCGCATTGGGTGGCAGGGTGTTGGCGTTGTCTGATGAACAATGTCGCGAGGCGATGGGTGTGGCCGAGTACCACGGACCGCGCAGCCAAATGATGCGCTGTATTGATCACCCGACCATGGTAAAAGATGGCTCGGGCTGGGGCGCGATGGCCGGGGTCAGTGCTGCTCTATTGGCCCGCGAGGGGTTTACTGGAGCCCCGGCACTTACGGTTGAATCTCCAGCGGTAGCGTGCTATTGGGCAGATTTGGGCCATCGCTGGTTGGTTGATGAGCAATACACCAAACCTTATCCCGTGTGTCGCTGGGCGCAACCCGCCGTAGTGGCTGCGCTGGCGCTCAAGGCTACGCATGGTTTTGCAGCGGCGGATATCGAGCAGCTGGAGCTGTTGAGCTTTCACGAGTCTGTCAGGTTGAGCACAGCCGAGCCCACGACAACTGAACAGGCGCAATATAGTTTGCCATTCCCCGTGGCGGCTGCGCTGGTGCATGGTCGTGTTGGTGTAGCGCAAATTAGTGAAGCGGGTCTTGCTGACGCGCAGGTGTTGGCCCTGAGCCGCAATACGATTTTGATCGAGCACGAGCCCTACAACAAGCCTTTCCCACAAAAGCGCATTAGCTCGGTCAGGGTTCGCCTGCGCGACGGCCGAGAATTTGACTCTGGCCCGACCGAGGCAGCGGGTGACCCTGAAGACCCGTTTTCAGATTCTGTTATCAGCGAAAAATTTTTTGAGTTCGCCGAGCCGGCACTAGGGTCCGCGCGAGCAAAAAAACTGCACGATGTTGTCTGGGCACTGGGCGAAAAAAAATCTGACAACTTGCATGAACTCCAGCAACTAATCTACGCACCGGTGAAAAACGCATGAGCAAAGCGGATACAAACGCAAAAAGCCGACGCCGCAGACGGCAGCGGCCGAGCACAGCTGCGATCGCGCAGCTGCCTATTCGGCAATTGCGCAACCGATTCGAGCCGGTGGCCGCGCTGGATGCCGAACAGCTTGAGCTGGTGCATCAGGCCTCCCTAGAACTGCTTGAAGACATGGGCATAGAGGTACTGGGTGAAAAGGCACTGGCGTTGTTTCGACAAGCGGGTGCCGACGTGGGTGAAGACGGTATTGTGTGCTTGGATCGATCCTTGGTGCAGCAATGTCTAGACAATGTGTCTGGTGCTTTTACGCTTAGCTCTCGCAACCCCGAGCGAAACATCTTGGTGGGAGAGAATGTGCTCAATTTCGGGCTTGTCTCAGGCCCGCCAAACGTGCACGACAATGTCAACGGGCGTCGTGCGGGTAACTTTGCCGACTACCAAACGCTGATCAAGCTCGGGCAGAGTTTTAATGTGATCAGCATTTTTGGCAATCAGGCGCTGGCCCCGACAGACCTGCCTGTTGATACTCGCCACCTCGACACAAGTTTGTGCAACCTGACCCTCAGTGACAAAGTGTTTTTGGCTACGGGTATAGGTGCTGGCCGTGCGATGGACGCTGCGCAAATGTGTGCTATTGCGCGGGGGGTCAGCCTTGAAGAAATGGCCTTGACGCCATCTGCCAGCACCAATATTAATATCAACTCGCCGCGCAAGCTCGACGACGCCATGGCCTACGGCGCCATGCAGATGTCGGCACTGGGACAGGCTGTTGTGGTGACGCCCTTTACACTAATGGGCGCGATGACACCCGCGACAATGGCGGGCGCGCTGGTGCAGCAAAATGCCGAGGCCTTATTCGGTGTGTGCTTGACGCAGCTGGTGCGTCCTGGGGCGCCAGTGGTCTACGGCGGCTTCACCTCCAATGTGGACATGCGCTCGGGGGCACCTGCTTTTGGCACACCCGAGAACAGCCTCGCCAATATGGCAGGCGGGCAGCTGGCGAGAAAGTACAATTTGCCTTATCGCACCAGCGCTTGCAGTGCCAGCAATGCTGTGGATGCACAAGCGGCCTACGAGACGCAAATGGCCTTGTGGGGGGCGGTGATGGGTCACGGCAACATGATCTACCACGCGGCGGGGTGGATGGAGGGGGGCTTGGTGGCCTCGTTTGAAAAGTTGGTGGTGGATGTAGAGATGTTGCAAGGCATGAGCGCCATGCTGCAACCCCTAAAAATTGACACTGCCGAGATTGGTCTTGACGCGATGCGAGAAGTAGGGCCTGGCGGCCATTTTTTTGGTTGTGAGCACACGATGGAACGCTATAAAACTGCTTTTCACGAACCGATTATCAGCGATTGGCAAAACCACGAGAACTGGCAACTGGCCGGAGCGAAGGATGCACATTCCCGGGCGACAGAGCTCTGGCAAAAAACGGTGGATAATTTTGTAGAGCCACCCTTGGACGTAGCGAGAAAGGAGCAACTTGAGGCCTATGTGGCCAAGCGAAAAGAACACATCGGAAAACACAAGCTGCAGTGGGAGCCTGAGCTGTAGAGTTTCGGAGTGATCGAAAGCAGTGCTGCGAAGTTTGTTTTTTTAACCGTATGTCAGTAGACTCATTCGAATATTTATGTACGGTTGAAGCATGATTAAAGATGCCAGTAAGAAAGTGCACGGCTGGGTAACCAACCTATTTACCGCCATTGGTGCAGTTGTTGTGGGGAATTTTCTCGGCAAGCTTTTTATCGATACCGGCATATTAAGCTTGTGGCTTATTATTATGTTGGGCGTCGTCGGCATTGTTGGCGTTGTCGTTTGGGACGGTTATCAGTCTAAAAAAAATGATTCGACTGAGTCACATTAATGGTGAATGCGGCGGCCCCTGTGCCACCTCGGATCGCTTTCCGCTTAATTCGAGCAACTGGGTGTTGTGACGCGCCATTGCTGTTATTAGAACAACCTGCCTGAGCTGGCGTGTTCTCTGGCGATGGCCGGCGGGTCGAATCTTTCTCCATACCGCAGCGCCAGTTGTTCACAGCGATCAACAAATTGTTGCACGCCGTAAGTGTTGACGAACTGTATATAGCCGCCAGTCCAGACGGGTGCGCCTATGCCCAATATTGAACCGATATTCGCTTCTGGCACGCTGCGCAATACGTTCTCTTCAAGGCACTTTAACGTCTCTATCACCGCGCGGAACAGCAGCCGGTCTTTGATGTCTTGGTCGTCAATAGTCAACTCGGGTTTGTACCATCGGCTCAAGCCTGCCCAGAGCTTTTTGTCGCGGCCATTGTAGTCGTAGAACCCACCACCGCCCTTGCGACCTGGACGGCTATATTCTTCCACCATCGTGCGTACCAGTGCCCGGGCCTCGGGACATTGCTCTTCCTCGGCTTGGCGCAGGCCCATCGCTACTTGGGTGTCATGGATATCCAGCGTCAGCGACAAGCTGACCTCATCTTGTACGGTGAGCATACCGGCGGGCATACCGATGGCGCGGCCGAGGTTTTCGACACGAGCCGGTGCCACGCCCTCGGCTACCATCTGGATTGCTTCGTCAATTTTGGTGGCAATGGTGCGAGAGGTATAAAAACCCGTGCTGTCGTTGACCACCATGGGAGTGAGTTTAATCTGGTGCGCAAAGTCGAGCGCGCGAGCCAGTGTTTCGTCGTCAGTCTTATCGCCGACGACGATCTCCAACAAGGGCATACGATCCACGGGTGAGAAGAAATGTAGGCCGATAAATTTCTCAGGGTGGGTGCTGCCTTGTGCCAGTCGACTGATCGGAAGGGTCGAGGTGTTAGAGGCCCACACTCCATCTTCTGCCAACTGTGACTGTGTTTCGCGTAACACGGTGTCTTTTAAATCTATGCGTTCAAACACGGCTTCGATGATTAGGTCGCAGCCTTGTAAATCCTCGGTGTTGTCTGTTGTGGTGATACGCGCCAGTAGCTCATCGCGCTGTTTTTCACTTGCGCGGCTTGTGGCAATGCGTTTTTCCATCAGTTGCGCACTATAACTCTTGCCGCGCTCGGCGGTAGCTTTGTCAATATCTTTTAGAACGACTGCTATGCCAGCTTTGGCGGCGACAAAGCAGATACCGCTGCCCATCATACCGGCGCCGACGACGCCAAGTTTCTGCACCTTGCTGGGCGCGATGTGGCTGGGCCGAGCGAAGCCGCCTTTAATTTTGTTCGTATCAAAGAAAAAAGCCGAGATCATGTTCTTGGCTTCGGCGCGCGGCACCAGCTCGGCGAATTTGCGGCTCTCGATTCGCAATGCGATATCGAAATCCAAGCGGCTGGATTCGGCGATTAGATCTAGAATCATGGCGGGGCCGGGTAGTAGCCCGCGAGTTTTTTTGAACAGCATGGCACTGGCCGCAGCGAGGCGGGGCACGTTATGCGCCGCGTTGGCGTTGCCGCCTGGCAGCTTGTAGCCTTTGGTATCCCAAACTTGTTGGGCGGCTGCTGTGTCGTCGATGTGGCCCAGTATCCATTCGCGAGCCGCTGATTCAAGGAGTTCTGGTGATTCAACCGTGGCGTCGATAATGCCGGCGGCCAAGGCCTTGTCGGGTGCCAGCAGTTTGCCTTTTAAGACAAAGGGCATGGCGGCTTCCATACCCAACAACTTGGTCATACGGACGATGCCGCCGGCGCCGGGCAGCAAACCAATGGTGACTTCGGGCAGGCCGAGCTGCACACTGCGATGATCCCAAGCGATGCGATAGTTGCAGGCAAGGCATATTTCAAAGCCACCGCCGAGAGCTGCGCCGTTGATGGCGGCAACCACTGGCACGGGCAATTTTTCCAGACGGCGCAGTTGATGTTTAATGGCCTGAGTGCTGTCGAAGAGCTCTGCCTCGGCGCCAGGCTCAATGGAGATTAACCAGTTTAAATCGCCTCCGGCAAAAAAGGTTTTTTTGTCCGAGGCGATAATGACACCGCCAAGATCCTTTTCTGCTTCCAGTTTGTCTGCGGCTTCGGCTAGCAGCGGCAAAAACTGTTGGTTCATGGCGTTGACTGGCCCGTCCATATCCATGCGGATGGTGACGATATTGTCGGCGTCTTTTTGGTAGTTGAATTGTCCCATGAGTTGGCTCCGTTAGACGCGTTCAATCAGAGTGGAAATGCCCATGCCACCGCCGACACACAACGACAACATACCGCGTTTGAGCTGGCGCCTTTCTAGCTCGTCCAGCATGGTAGAAACAAGCATGGCGCCGGTGGCTCCGAGTGGGTGGCCCATGGCGATGGCGCCGCCGTTGACATTGGTGATCTCGTGGCTGATGTCTAGGTCTTGCATGTAGTGCATGGCCACGGCAGCAAAGGCTTCATTGATCTCCCAGAGGTCGATGTCTTGTACTTGTAAATTAGCTTTTTCCAGGCACTTTTTGGCCGCAGGTCCGGGGCCCGTAAGCATGATTACTGGGTCGCAGGCGAGCACGGCGGCCGCGACAATACGCCCGCGTGGTGTCAGGCCAATATCTTTGCCTGCAGCTTCGCTGCCGATCACGACGGCCGCCGCTCCGTCGACGATTCCGCTGGAGTTACCCGGTGTGTGCACGTGTTCGATACGCTCCACCTGCGGGTAGCGAGATATCGCCATGGCGTCCATGCCCAGGGCGCCCATCTTGGCAAAGGCGGGGTTGAGGCTCGCCAGCGAATCGGCCGTGGTGTCGGCACGGATGTAGTCATCGCGCTCGAGAATGCTCACGCCATTCTGGTCGCGCACGGGTAAAACCGAGCGATCGAACCAACCCTGATCCCGGGCGTGCGCCGCGCGACGCTGGCTCTCCAAGGCGTAGTTGTCGACGTCTTCGCGGCTGTATCCGTCCAGAGTGGCTATGAGGTCTGCGCCGATACCCTGTGGCACCGAGCTGTGACCCAATACAAACTCCGGATCGCCAAACATGGGGCCACCAGCCGAGCCAATGGGCACGCGCGACATACTCTCTACACCGCCTGCAACCACTAGATCTTCTTGCCCAGATCCGACTTTGGCGGCAGCGATGTTGACGGCCTCTAGGCCCGAGGCGCAAAAGCGATCGAGTTGGAAGGCGGGAACGCTCTGGTCCCAATCGGCGAACTGGGTGGCGGCCTTGGCAATGCAGGAGCCTTGCTCGCTGACCGGCGCCGTGCACCCCAGAATGACATCATCCACCCGCGCCGTGTCGAGATCATGGCGAGCCTGTAAACCCCGTAACAACCCGGCGGCCAGAGCAACCGGTTTAACTTCATTGAGCGAACCACCGGGTTTGCCTTTCGCACGTGGTGTACGCACGGCATCAAAGATAAAGGCGGTCATGGGCGGGGTCTCCTTTTTTATGATGTGCCAATCACAGTCTTCAATTTGACATGCTGGGTGGCCCTGCGCAATGATTTCGATGCTTAGTTTGGTTCTTGTTCAGCCGCTTGGTGGTGTTCACCGCTTCGTGATTGGATAGGTGCTACCTGTCATTCACCCCTCCTCGAGACCAGCGATGAGAGAATTACTCAAACGCCCTGTATTGCTGTTGTTTTTAGCAGTGATTAGCGCTGGCCTATTCAAGTACGGGGAAACCCTCAAAAACTA
>JBMYWE010000055.1:0-254 GCA_049607125.1 Granulosicoccaceae bacterium
GAGTCCAGCATGCTGTTTTTACGCTCCCGTGGTCGTCGCACTGGCAATAGATACCGAGCACCAGAGAAGCAGAGCTCTGATGTCTATTTGCTAATGCGATTGCTGTACTAGCGACTTCGGGGAATTTTTTAAAAAAAACATTGATAGCCCTCGAACACTTCATCCCGCCAGTGGAACTCTCTAATTTGAGTGACAATTCACCTAGGTGATCAAGGATTGACAAGTGAAATTAATGGCGGGAAGTTTATGCACTG